>NZ_FNFP01000010.1 GCF_900100845.1 Natronincola ferrireducens
AGGAGGAATAAAAAATGGCAAAAACAAAATTTGAAAGAAATAAACCCCATGTAAACATAGGAACAATAGGACACGTTGACCATGGTAAAACAACATTAACAGCAGCAATCACTATGACATTAAACAAGAAATTCGGTACAGGTTCTTCAATAGCCTATGACCAAATCGACAAAGCACCAGAAGAAAGAGAAAGAGGAATCACGATTTCAACATCCCACGTTGAATACGAGACACCAAATAGACACTACGCCCACGTAGACTGCCCAGGCCATGCTGACTATGTAAAAAACATGATTACAGGAGCAGCACAAATGGACGGAGCTATTTTAGTAGTATCAGCAGCAGATGGTCCAATGCCACAAACAAGAGAGCATATTCTGTTATCAAGACAGGTAGGGGTACCATACATCGTAGTATTCATGAACAAGTGTGACATGGTAGACGATGAAGAATTATTAGAGTTAGTAGAAATGGAAATTAGAGACCTATTAAATGAATACGAATTCCCAGGAGACGACACACCAGTATTCAAAGGTTCTGCTTTAAAAGCCATCGAAGAACCAGATAGCGAATGGGGAGACAAGATTGTAAAAATGTTTGAAGTTATTGATGAATACATCCCAGAGCCAGAAAGAGATGTAGACAGAGCATTCCTAATGCCAGTAGAGGACGTATTCTCTATTACAGGTAGAGGAACAGTTGCAACAGGAAGAGTAGAAAGAGGAATCGTAAAGGTACAAGACGAAGTAGAGTTAGTAGGATTGGCAGAAGAATCAAGAAAGCTAATTGTAACAGGAGTAGAGATGTTCAGAAAGCTTCTTGATCAAGCCCAAGCAGGAGATAACGTAGGAATCCTATTAAGAGGAATCCAAAGAACAGAAATCGAAAGAGGACAAGTATTAGCAAAGCCTGGTACAATCAAACCTCATACAAAGTTTAAAGCTGAAGTATACGTATTAAAGAAAGAAGAAGGTGGAAGACATACACCATTCTTTGATGGATACAGACCACAGTTTTACTTTAGAACAACAGACGTAACAGGAAGCATCAAATTACCAGAAGGAGTAGAAATGGTAATGCCAGGAGACAACATTACAATGGAAATCGAATTAATTAGCCCGATTGCTACAGAAGAAGGACTAAGATTCGCTATCCGTGAAGGTGGAAGAACTGTAGGTGCTGGAGTAGTTGCTTCTATTATTGAATAATTAGACCCTATTGAATAAATTTAGAAGAAGAGTTTTTCTCTTCTTCTAAATTTGCATTATATAATATTTTTTTTACAATATAGCTCAACAAATGTTGTAAATAGGCTTGATATTTGTTGAGGAATAGTATAAAATATATTAGTGTCTGTTTGACATGTATGTTTAGTTGTTCTGAAGGCGATGAAGCGAAAGGTTGCTGCAAAAGGAAATTTTCGCTGAGCAATGTCTAGATCTAAGAATCGGGCGACAAGATTGTCTTCACTGTTTTTTTTAAAAAAATTCAACACACCCGGAACAGTGTATAGGTGGTCTGAGTCGTACGTAAAAAGAAATCACGTGCGATGAAAGGGAGGGAAAGCAAATGGCAACAGCAAAAGCGAAACAAAAAATTAGAATTAGATTAAAGGCGTATGATCATAAGTTATTAGATCAATCTGCTGAAAAAATTGTTGAAACTGCTAAAAGAAGTGGTGCTGAGGTTTCTGGACCAGTTCCATTACCAACAGAGAAGCAAATTATTACTATCTTAAGAGCGGTTCATAAGTACAAGGATTCTAGAGAACAATTTGAGATGAGAACCCATAAAAGATTGGTTGACATCTTAAATCCAACATCTAAAACAGTTGACGCTTTAATGAGACTAGATTTACCAGCAGGCGTTGACATCGAAATTAAATTATAATGTCGGTTTGGCTAAGATAAAGAGATGAAATTCATCCTATCTTAGTATGATTATACTTAATAAAGTATAATCCGCTGTAAGATTAATAGGAGGTGTAATAAATGACAGGTTTAATCGGAAGAAAAATTGGAATGACCCAGATTTTTAATGAAAATGGAATAGTTGTACCAGTTACAGTTATCCAAGCAGAGCCTAACGTAGTAGCACAGGTAAAAACAAATGACGCAGACGGTTACAGTGCCGTTCAAGTAGGCTTTGATACAATTAAAGAAAAAAGAGCAAACAAACCTTTAAAAGGTCACTATGAAAAAGCAGGAGTAGCTCCTAGAAGAAGATTAAAGGAGTTCAGAGTAGAAAATGCAACTGATTTCACTGTTGGTCAAGAGATTAAAGTAGATCTTTTCCAAGAGGGACAAAAAGTTGATATCACTGGCATTTCTAAAGGTAAGGGTTTTCAAGGTGTTATTAAAAGACACGGACAAAGCAGAGGGCCAGAAACCCATGGTTCTAGATATCATAGAAGACCTGGTTCAATGGGAGCGTCTTCCTACCCAGCAAGAGTTTTTAAAGGTAAAAAATTACCAGGACATATGGGTGCTGTACAGGTAACTATTCAAAATCTTGAAATTGTAAAAGTAGATATTGAAAGAAATTTACTTTTAGTAAAAGGTGCTGTACCAGGTCCTAAAAAAGGACTGTTAATTATTAAAGAGACAGTAAAGCAAGGGAAATAAGCTGATTGCAGAAAGGAGGATTTGCTATGCCTAAAGTAGCTGTATATAATGTGTCTGGAGAACAAGTGAGTGAAATAGAGTTAAATGACAACGTGTTTGGTGTAGAAGTAAACCAACATGTCCTTTATGAAGTAGTAAAAAATCAATTGGCAAACAAAAGACAAGGAACTCAGTCTGCTAAAACAAGAGCAGAAGTAAGAGGTGGCGGAAGAAAGCCATGGAGACAAAAAGGAACAGGCCGTGCCCGACATGGTAGTATTCGTTCACCACTATGGGTTGGTGGAGGTACTGTTTTTGCACCGAAGCCAAGAGATTATAGCTATACATTACCGAAAAAAGTAAGAAGACTTGCAATGAAGTCAGCCCTTACATCTAAAGTAAGTAGCAATGAGTTCATTGTATTAGATGAGTTAGCATTAGATGCACCAAAAACGAAAGAAATGATCAATATCTTAAGCAACCTAAAGGTTGATAAAAAAGCCCTAATCGTGTTGGGAGACAAAAATGAAGCTGTAATCAAATCAGCTAGAAATATCCCAGGAGTAGAAACAGCTTCCGTTAACACATTAAATGTATATGACATCTTAAAGTATGATAAGTTCATCATTACAAAAGATGCTGTTCAAAAAGTGGAGGAGGTGTACGCGTAATGACAAATCCACACGATATTGTTATTAGACCGTTAGTGACTGAAGAAAGTATGACAGATATTGCTGATAAGAAGTATGCTTTTGTAGTAGATAGAAGAGCTAACAAGACAGAAGTTAGAAGAGCAATAGAAAAAATCTTTGGTGTTAAAGTGGAAAAAGTAAACACTATGAACATGAAGGGTAAATTTAAAAGAATGGGAAGAAACGTTGGCAAAAGACCTGACTGGAAAAAAGCCATTGTTACTTTAACTCAAGATAGCAAGGAAATTGAAATTTTTGAAGGAATGTAATGATTGATTTGTAATACGAAGGAGGGAAATAGCAATGGGTATTAAAAAATTTAATCCTACTTCACCAGCTAGAAGACAAATGACAGTTTCTACGTTTGAAGAAATTACAAGAGTAGAGCCTGAAAAATCATTAGTTGAAACCCTTTCAAAAACTGGTGGAAGAAATGCTCAAGGTAAAATAACTATACGCCATAGGGGCGGTGGTTTAAAGAGAAAATATAGAATTATTGATTTTAAGAGAAACAAGGATGGTATTCCAGCAAAGGTTGCAACCATTGAATACGATCCAAATAGAACTGCTAACATTGCATTGTTACATTATGCAGATGGAGAAAAAAGATATATCATTGCACCAAACCATTTAAAGGTTGGAGATATGATAGAATCAGGTCCAGATTCAGATATTAAAATAGGTAATGCACTGCCATTAAAAAATATCCCGGTTGGTACAATAGTACACAACATTGAAATGAAGCCTGGTAAAGGTGGTCAAATCGCAAGGGCTGCGGGGAATTCAGCTCAATTAATGGCAAAGGAAGGTAAATATGCACTATTAAGATTACCTTCAGGTGAAATTAGACAGATTGCTATTGAGTGTAAAGCGACAGTTGGTGAAGTTGGAAATCAAGAACATGAAAACATCACCATCGGTAAAGCAGGTAGAAAAAGACTTATGGGTATCAGACCTACAGTAAGAGGTTCCGCGATGAATCCTAACGACCATCCACACGGTGGAGGGGAAGGTAGAACACCTATTGGTAGACCTTCACCAGTTACACCATGGGGTAAACCTGCATTAGGATACAAAACTAGAGACAAGAAAAAAGCTTCAAATAAATTCATTGTATCAAGAAGAAAGAAATAAGATAGCCTAAAATCTATTGGATAAATAGATATACTTCTGAAGGGAGGAAAAGTAATGGGTAGATCACTTAAAAAAGGACCTTTCGTTCATTCTGGTTTATTGAAAAAAATAGAAGAAATGAATGCAAAGGATGAGAAAAAAGTTATCAAAACATGGTCAAGAGCATCTACTATTTTTCCACAAATGATCGGACATACAATTGCTGTGCATGATGGAAGAAAACACATTCCAGTATATGTGACAGAAGATATGGTGGGACATAAATTAGGAGAATTTGCTCCAACCAGAACCTATAGAGGACATGACGATAACGATAAAACAACCAAGAGAAAATAATATAGCGTTTAATGGAATTATTTAGTTGTTTGATCTAGATTATGAAAGGAGGTCATTCCATGGAAGCAAGAGCAATAGCAAGATTTGTTAGAATAGCTCCTAGAAAAGCTCAACAAGTTGTTGATTTAGTTAGAGGAAAAAAAGTTGATGAAGCCTTAGCGATTTTAAAATACACACCAAAGGCAGCTGCGCCGATAGTAGAAAAGGTTGTAAAATCAGCTTTAGCTAATGCAGAAAACAACTATGACATGGATAGAGAAAGTTTATATATAGCAGAAATATACGCAGACCAGGGCCCAACAATGAAACGTTTTAGACCAAGAGCTATGGGACGTGCTACTACTATTAGAAAAAGAACTAGTCACATCGGAGTTGTATTAAAGGAAAAATAGGATTTAAGGAGGGAAAATAATGGGTCAAAAGGTGAGTCCACACGGATTGAGAGTAGGTATTATCAAAGATTGGGACGCAAAATGGTACGCTAATAAAAAAGATTTTTCAGACCTACTAATTGAAGACCATAAAATCCGTAAGTACGTTAAAGAAAAACTTTTTGTTTCTGGTATTTCTAGAGTTGAAATAGAAAGAGCAGCTAACAATCGGGTTAAAATAAATGTTTACACCGCAAAACCAGGAATGGTTATTGGTAAAGGTGGTCAAGGTGTTGAAGATCTAAAAAAAGAATTAGAGAAGTTAACAAAGAAAAATGTTGCTGTTAATGTAATAGAGGTGAAAACACCTGAAACGGATGCACAATTAGTAGCAGAAAACATTGCCTTCTCACTGGAAAGAAGGGTTTCCTTTAGAAGAGCTATGAAGCAAGCTATGCAAAGAGCTATGCGTTCTGGCGCTAAAGGTATCAAGGTATTGACATCAGGTAGACTTGGTGGAGCAGAAATGGCTCGTTCAGAAGGCTATAACCAAGGTAATGTTCCATTACACACATTAAGAGCTGACATTGACTATGGTTTTGCAGAAGCCATGACAACCTATGGTAAATTAGGTGTTAAGGTTTGGATTTACAAAGGTGAAGTATTACCTACAAAGAGAAATGTAAACAAAGTCGAAGAAAATAAAAACAAATCTGAAAACAAGTAACAGTTATGCCTTGAAGGAAGGAGGAATAGCGCATGTTAATGCCTAAAAGAGTAAAACGCCGTAGAGTGCATAGAGGTAAAATGGCAGGTGAAGCCACCAGAGGAAACAAGGTTTCTTATGGAGAATATGGTATTATGGCTTTAGAACCAGCATGGATCACCTCTAATCAAATAGAAGCTGCACGTATTGCTATGACTAGATCCATTAAAAGAGGGGGTAAAGTTTGGATTAAAATTTTCCCTCATAAGCCAGTAACAAAGAAACCAGCTGAAACTCGTATGGGTGCCGGTAAAGGTTCACCAGAGTTTTGGGTTGCAGTAGTTAAACCAGGCAGAGTAATGTTTGAAATAGCTGGTGTATCCGAAGAAAAAGCGAGAGAAGCTATGAGGCTTGCTATGCATAAATTACCAATTAAATGTAAGTTTGTAACACGTCAAGAATCAGAAGTAAAGGGTGGTGAAGCTGATGAAAGCTAATACATTAAGAGATATGACAGATGTTGAATTACAACAAAAATTAGCTGATTCAAAAAGTGAATTATTTAACCTGCGTTTCCAATTAGCGACCGGCCAGCTCGAAAACCCTTTGAGAATCAGAAATGTTCGCAAGGATATTGCTAGATTAAAAACAATTATTAGGGAACGGGAAATCACTAAAACAAATGCATAATTGGATTATGATGTAGGTGAGAAGGGAGGCCAAATTCGTGGAAAGAGGAAAAAGAAAGATTAGAACAGGTCGTGTAGTAAGTGACAAAATGGATAAAACTATTGTAGTATTAGTAGAAGATTTTGTTCGTCATCCACTATACGGAAAAGCTGTTAAGAGAACCACTAAATATAAAGCACATGACGAAATGAATGAATGTAATATTGGCGATAAAGTTAGGATTATGGAAACAAGACCCCTATCTAAAGATAAGAGATGGAGACTTGTTAAAGTTATCGAACAAGCGAAGTAGGATAGAAGAGAAAAAGGAGGTATTGCTATGATCCAACAGGAATCACGGCTTGCTGTAGCAGACAACTCAGGCGCAAAAGAGTTACTTTGCATTCGTGTATTAGGCGGAACGAAAAGAAGATATGCCAAAATAGGTGACGAAATCATCTGTTCAGTTAAGAGTGCAACACCAGGAGGTGTTGTTAAAAAAGGCCAAGTTGTAAGAGCGGTTGTTGTTAGAACAAAAGCTTCTGTAAGACGTAAAGACGGTTTTTATATTCGATTTGATGAGAATGCTGCTGTAATCGTTAAAGAAGATAAGCAACCAGTAGGGACACGTATCTTTGGACCAGTGGCAAGAGAATTAAGAGATAAAGAATTTATGAAAATAGTTTCACTAGCTCCAGAAGTATTATAAAGCAGGAGGTGTGATGAATGGCACGTATAAAAAAAGGCGACACGGTCGTAGTAATTTCTGGAAAAGATAAAACAAAAGTAGGTAAAGTGCTTCAAGTGCTGCCTAAAGAAGAAAGAGTTATTGTTGAAGGTGTGAACATGGTAACAAAGCACCAAAAACCAAATCCTAAAACACAACAGGGTGGGATTATTCAACAAGAAGCTCCTGTTCATGTATCAAACGTCATGATTTTTGATAAAAAAGCTAACCAAGGGGTTAGAGTAGGATATAAAGTATTAAATAATGGTGAAAAAGTAAGAGTAAGCAAAAAGACTGGCGAAGTATTAGACTAAAGTGAAGAAGGGAGGTAAGTCTAGTAATGGCTAGATTAAGAGAAAAATACAAAAATGAAGTTGCATCAGCAATGATGGAAAAATTCGGTTATAAAAACGTTATGGAAATTCCTAAACTTGAAAAAGTTGTTATCAATATGGGAATCGGTGAAGCAAAGGACAATCCAAAGGGATTAGAGCTTGCTATCAAAGAATTAACTACAATTGCAGGACAAAAACCTGTTATTACAAAAGCTAAAAAATCTGTTTCTAACTTTAAACTTCGTGAGGGTATGTCTATCGGTGCTAAGGTGACGTTAAGAGGCGAGAAGATGTACGAATTTGTAGATAGATTATTAAATATTGCACTACCAAGGGTAAGAGACTTTAGAGGTGTAAGTGCTAAAGCCTTTGACGGTAGAGGAAACTATGCGTTAGGGATCAAAGAACAATTGATTTTCCCAGAAATTGAGTATGATAAAGTAGAAAAAGTAAGGGGAATGGATATTATCTTTGTTACCACTGCTAAAACAGATGAAGAAAGTCGTGAGTTATTAAAGTTAATGGGAATGCCTTTCGTAAAATAAGGTAAGGAGGTAGAAGTAGTGGCAAAACAATCTCTGAAAGTAAAACAAGAAAGAAAACAAAAATATAAAACAAGAGAATATACTAGATGTAAAATCTGTGGAAGACCACATGCTTATTTAAGAAAATTTGGTATATGTCGTATATGCTTTAGAGAATTAGCCTATAAAGGCCAAATACCAGGTGTTAAAAAGGCTAGCTGGTAATCTTAGGAAGGAGGTAAAAGTTATGACAATGACAGATCCAATTGCGGATATGCTTACCCGTGTTAGAAATGCCAGTGCGGTAAAGCATGAAACAGTAGACATTCCAGCTTCTAATATGAAGAAGGAAATTGCAAATATTCTTCTAGATGAAGGTTTTATAAAAGGGTTCGATGTAATCGAAGACGGGAAACAAGGTATTATTAGAATGCAATTAAAATATGGAAAAAACAAGGAAAAAGTTATTACAGGAATCAAACGTATTTCAAAGCCAGGGTTAAGGGTTTATGCAAAAAAAGATGAGATCCCAAGGGTATTAGGTGGATTAGGAATAGCGGTTATTTCTACATCAAAGGGAATCATTACAGATAAAACTGCAAGAAAACAAGGCGTTGGCGGAGAGGTTATTGCTTACATCTGGTAATCGTAATAACTTGAAGGAGGTGCAAACATGTCAAGAATAGGTGTTAAGCCAATAGAACTATCAAAAGATGTTGAAGTGAAGGTTGATGAAAAAAATCTTGTTACTGTTAAAGGACCTAAGGGAACATTAACAGAACAAATTCATAAAGATATTGTTGTTCGTCAAGAAGAAAACACAATTTTAGTTGAAAGACCTACTGAAAACAAAAAACATAAATCTTTACATGGTTTATCTAGAACCCTTGTAGCTAACATGGTAGAAGGTGTAGCAAAGGGATATGAGAAGAAACTACAATTAGTAGGTGTTGGATACAGAGCAAACAAACAAGGAAACAAATTAGTTCTTAGTTTAGGTTTCTCCCACCCAGTAGAAATGGTGGATCCAGAGGGTGTTACAACTGAAGTACCTTCCCAAACGGAAATTCTTGTTAAAGGAATTAACAAGCAAGCTGTAGGAAACTATGCAGCAAAAATTCGTGAACTAAGAAAGCCTGAGCCATACAAAGGTAAAGGGGTTAAATATGCTGATGAAATAATCAGACGTAAGGAAGGTAAGACAGGTAAGTAATAGAAAGGAGTGAGCAAGGTGATTAAAAAGGTAAGCAAAAACCTTACAAGAAAGAAGAGACACCAAAGAGTACGTAACAAGGTTCAAGGCGTAGCTGAACGTCCAAGATTGAATGTATACAGAAGCTTGAACAATATGTACGCTCAAATCATCAATGATGAAACAGGCCAAACCATTGTTGCTGCTTCTACTTTAGATAAAGAAATTAAAGCCGAAGGAAAAGCTGCAGGTAACAAAGCTGCTGCTAAATTAGTAGGCGAGTTGGTTGCTAAAAGAGCTTTAGACAAAGGCATCAAAAGCGTAACCTTCGATCGTGGAGGATATATTTACCATGGAAGAGTAAAGGAATTAGCTGAAGGTGCCAGAGAAGCTGGATTAGAATTTTAATAGAAGGAGGGAACTGCATGCTAGGCAAGCGTATAGATGCTAGTCAACTTGACATTAAAGAGCAAGTTGTTGATATAAGACGTGTTACTAAGGTTGTAAAGGGTGGTAGAAACTTTAGATTTGCTGCTTTAGTAGTTGTTGGAGACGAGAACGGACATGTTGGTGTAGGTGCTGGTAAAGCTATGGAAATTCCAGATGCTATTAGAAAAGGCATCCAAGATGCTAAGAAAAACCTAATCAAAGTACCAATTGTAAATACAACAATTCCACATGAAGTAATTGGACACTTTGGTGCTGGTAATGTATTAATTATGCCTGCTAAAGAAGGTACAGGTATTATTGCTGGAGGTCCAGTTCGTGCTGTATTGGAATTAGCCGGTATTAAAGATGTAAGGGCTAAGTCTTTAGGCTCTAACAATTCTAGGAATATGGTAAATGCTACAATGGATGGCTTAAGAAACTTAAAAAGAGCAGAGGATGTAGCTAAACTAAGAGGCAAATCCATAGATGAACTCTTAGGATAGGAGGGAAAATACTATGGCAAACTTAACTATAAAATTATCTAAAAGTGTTATTGGAACATTACCAAATCAAAGAAAAACTGTTGAAGCATTAGGGTTGAAAAAGGTTGGTCAAGTAGTAGAAAAGCCTGATAATGCTCAAATCAGAGGCATGATCGAAACAGTTAAACATTTAGTAGAAGTTGTAGAAGCGTAATTAAGGAGGTGTAAAGATGAAGTTACATGAACTTAGACCTGCTGTGGGTGCTGTAAGAAAGACTAAGAGAAAAGGTAGAGGTACTGGAAGTGGCCTTGGTAAAACTGCAGGCAGAGGTAGCAATGGACAAAACTCTCGTAGTGGCGGTGGTACTAGACTAGGATTTGAAGGTGGCCAAATGCCTCTAATCAGACGTATACCAAAACGTGGGTTCACCAACATCTTCAAAAAACAATTTGCAATTGTAAACATTGAAGATTTAAATAGATTTGAAAACGGAACAGAAATTACTGCACAAATGCTAAAAGAAGCAGGTGTTATTAAAAAGATTGAAAAAGACGGCTTAAAGATCTTAGGAAATGGAAATCTTGAGAAAAACTTGACAATTAAAGCTCAAAAATTCACGAAATCAGCTGTCGAGAAAATAGAAGCCGCTGGTGGAAAAGTAGAGGTGATTTAAGGTGTTATCAACTCTAAGAAATGCTTGGAAAATTCCTGATTTGAGAAGCAGGATCTTATACACCTTTATGATGTTAATCATCTTTAGACTTGGTTCAGTTATACCTGTACCAGGTATTAATATCAACTACGTTAGACAAATTGTAGAAAATGCTGGGCTATTGGCGATGTTTGACATGTTTTCCGGAGGAGCCTTTGGAAACATGACAATTTTTGCTCTTAGTATTACACCTTACATTACTGCTTCTATTATTATCCAACTGTTAACCATAGCTATTCCTAGCTTAGAAGAGTTGGCGAAAGAAGGAGAAGAAGGCAAAAAGAAAATAGCCCAATACACAAGATATGGAACAGTTATCCTAGCATTAATTCAAGCTACAGGAATCAGCGCTGGTCTTTTCAGAGGAGCACTAATAGACAGAGGCGCCTTCAGTATTGTTGTAGTTGTATTGACATTAACAGCTGGTACAGCATTTTTAATGTGGTTAGGAGAACAAATTACTGAAAAGGGAATTGGTAATGGAATTTCTTTAATTATTTTTGCTGGAATTGTATCAAGAATTCCAGATGGGATATACAGAACCTATGCGTTAACAGCACAAGGTGAGGTTTCCATTATAACAATTATCATATTCCTAGTGATTGCTATTGCTATTATTGCTGGAGTTGTAGCCATTCAAGAGGGTACTAGAAAAATTCCAGTACAATACGCAAAAAGAGTAGTAGGTAGAAAAATGTATGGGGGACAAAGCTCCCACATTCCATTAAAGGTGAATCAATCAGGGGTTATTCCAGTAATCTTTGCAATGTCCCTATTGGCATTCCCACAAACAATTGCTTACTTCTTTGGGGAAACCAGTGGATTTGCATTATTTGTACAAAAATGGTTATCTCCTGCTGGTGGACCTGGTATGTTTATTTATAATGCATTAAGTGCTTTACTGATTATATTCTTCACTTATTTCTATACAGCAGTTACCTTTAACCCAGTGGAAGTCGCTTCTAATATGAAGAAAAATGGTGGGTTTATCCCAGGAATTCGTCCTGGTAAACCAACATCAGATTATCTAACAAAAGTACTCAACAGAGTTACATTAGCTGGTGCAGTGTTTTTAGCTGCTATTGCTATACTTCCAACAATTACCCTTAATCTAATAGGAATGCCTATTGCTTTCGGTGGAACAGCTATACTGATTGTTGTGGGTGTTGCATTAGAAACAATGAAACAAGTAGAAGCACAAATGTTAATGAGACATTACCAAGGGTTCTTGAAATAATCCTTTATTCTCATAGATGTCTGTCATGGGGTATCTTCCCCATGATACATCAAAATTTATGCTGGGAGATGGTTAAATGAGAACAATTTTACTCGGCCCTCCAGGTGCTGGTAAAGGCACCCAGGCTGCGGTCATTGTAAATGAATTTCATGTACCCCACATCTCAACTGGGGATATATTTAGAAATAATATTAAGCAGGGAACAGAGCTAGGCAAAAAAGCAAAGGATTATATGGATCAAGGTTTATTGGTTCCTGATGAATTGGTTGTTGCCATTGTAGAAGATCGTTTAAAGCAGGAAGACTGTGAAAAAGGATTTTTATTAGATGGATTTCCTCGTACAGTACCTCAAGCCGAAGCTTTAGATGATGTCCTCAAGAACATGGGCATATCTTTAGATAAAGTTATCAATATAGAAGTGAATAAAGATAATCTTATCAAAAGGGTTGTTGGAAGAAGAATATGCAAAGACTGTGGTGCAACCTATCATATTGATTTCAATCCTTCTGTAAAGGGAGAACTTTGTGATCAATGTGAAGGACAATTATATCAAAGACCAGATGATACAGAAGAAACTGTATCTAAACGAATAGAAGTTTATTCAAAGGAAACCCAACCATTAATTCAATATTATCAAAAAAGAGGCATATTAGCTGTAATTGAAGGAGAACAAGATATAGAGGATGTCTCTCAAGAGATCGTTCGTATTTTAAGGGGAGTATCCTAATGATCTATATTAAGTCTCGTCAAGAAATTGAAATAATGCACAGGGCTGGAAAAATTGTAGCAGAAACGCATGAACTATTAAAAGAGGCAATTAAGCCAGGAGTAACCACCAGGGAGTTAGATGAAATGGCAGAAGCCTATATTAAAAAAAGTGGTGCTATTCCTGCATTCAAAGGCTATGGCGGGTTTCCAGCTAGCATATGTACATCAATAAATCATGAAGTAGTTCATGGAATTCCTGGATTAAAACACCTTGAAGATGGCGATATTATTAGTATAGATATTGGTGCTCTCTATGATGGGTATTATGGAGATGCTGCTAAGACCCATGGTGTAGGAAAAATTAGTGAGAAAGCTCAAAAACTAATAGATGTAACTAAACAAAGCTTTTACGAAGGAATAAAGTATGCATCTGAAGGTAATAGACTTTCTGATATTTCCCATGCTATTCAAACTTACGTAGAGGAAAAAGGATTTTCTGTCGTTAGAAATTATGTTGGTCATGGCATTGGAACAAAAATGCATGAAGAACCTCAGGTACCTAATTATGGACCACCAGGAAAGGGACCGAGGCTGAAGGCAGGAATGGTCTTAGCCATAGAACCAATGATCAATGCAGGAACCTACGAAGTGAAGGTGTTAACCGATGGTTGGACCGTGGTAACACTGGATGGGAAGTATTCAGCTCATTATGAACACACCGTCGCTATTACACAAGGAGAACCTGAAATTTTAACCGCATTATAACAATCCAGTGAACGAGGTGACATTTTGTGGAACAAAGCGATATAAATATAGGCCAAGTAGTGAAATCTACCCAAGGTAGAGATAAAGGAAAGTTCTTTATCATTTTAGAACAAATAGATAAAGAATTTGTCCTCATTGTAGACGGCCATATTAGGAAAATAGATAGACCTAAAAAGAAAAAATTAAAGCACCTTGCAAAGCTCAACATAATATCTGAAGAGGTAAAAGAACGGATTACACAGGAAAAAAAAATTAACAATGCCTTTATAAGAAAAGAGCTTGAAAGGTTAGGTGCAAATGCTTAGGCTGCGAATGGAGGTTTGATTGCCGCATGTCGAAACAAGATGTAATTGAAGTAGAAGGTACAGTAAAAGAAGCTTTACCTAATGCTATGTTTATCGTACAATTGGAAAATGGTCATGAGATTTTAGCTCATATATCTGGAAAACTAAGAATGCACTTTATTAGAATCTTAGAAGGCGATAAGGTTACTGTAGAATTATCTCCCTATGACTTGACTCGTGGTAGAATAACATGGCGTAAAAAGTAGTTATATATTGGAAATTTCTAGGTGTTCTGCTAGAAGGAGGGATAACAATGAAGGTTAGACCATCAGTCAAACCAATTTGTGAAAAGTGTAAGATTATCAAAAGAAAAGGTAGAGTAATGATAATTTGTGAAAATCCTAAACACAAACAAAAACAAGGATAAATACTAGTATTTTTATGAATTTTATAGTATAATATAATATTGTTGAAATTTGTTCTTTGGAGCGGCTGCATCAGTTGAAAACTGATCTCTAAAGGATAAATATAAATATAATTTTCATCAAGGAAAGCTTTTAATACAGACAAAATAACTGTTACGAATAATGATGTTACAAGAGAACTAGGAGGTGTAATTACTATGGCCAGAATTGCTGGTGTTGACTTACCAAGAGATAAAAGAGTAGAAATTGGCTTAACTTATATATTTGGTATAGGCAGAAAAACTTCTAATGACATACTAGCCGCTGCTGGTGTAAATCCTGATACTAGAATCAAGGACTTAACAGAAGAAGAAATCAATGCTTTAAGAAAAATCATTGATGAAGCCCATCAAGTAGAAGGGGATTTACGAAGAGAAATTTCCCTAAATATTAAAAGATTAAAAGAAATCAGATGCTATAGAGGCATGCGTCATATCAAAGGTTTACCTGTAAGGGGACAAAAAACCAAGACAAATGCTAGAACAAGAAAAGGTCCTAAGAAAACTGTTGGTCGTAAGAAGAAGAAATAATAGGCAAGGAGGGGCGCAAGTATGGCAAAAGTAGCAAAACGAAAAACAACTCGTAAGAGAAGAGAACGTAAAAATATAGAACGTGGTGAAGCCCATATTCAATCTACATTTAACAACTCCATCGTTACTTTGACAGATACTCAAGGTAATACAATTTCATGGGCTAGTGCAGGACAATTAGGGTTTAAAGGTTCAAGAAAATCAACACCTTTTGCTGCACAAATGGCTGCTGAAACTGCAGCGAAAACTGCTATGGAGCATGGATTAAAATCAGTAGATGTATATGTTAAAGGACCAGGAGCTGGAAGAGAAGCTGCTATTCGTTCTTTACAAGCAAGTGGACTTGAAGTTACTATGATTAAAGACGTAACTCCAGTACCTCACAACGGTTGTAGACCACCAAAACGTAGAAGAGTATAATATAGATTTTAAGGATTAGGAGGTGCAAGAATGGCAAGATATACAGATGCGGTATGTAGATTATGTCGTCGTGAGGGTATGAAGCTATACCTTAAAGGCGAGAGATGCTATACAGATAAATGTGCTGTAACAAAGAGAAACTTTGCTCCAGGACAACATGGACAAAGCAGAAAGAAACTTTCTAACTATGGTATGCAGTTAAGAGAGAAACAAAAAGCAAAGAGATTCTATGGTGTTCTAGAAGCACAGTTTAGAAAATATTTTGAAATGGCAGAAAAGCAACCTGGTATTGCAGGTGAAAATCTTTTAAGAATTTTAGAAAGCAGATTAGACAATGTCGTTTACAGATTAGGCTTTGCTTCTTCTAGAGCACAGGCAAGACAGCTAATTGTACATGGTCACTTTACAGTAAATGGTAAGAAATTGGATATTCCTTCTTATATCGTAAACGTAGGAGATGTTATCCAAGCAAAAGAGAAGTCCCAAGGTTCTCCTAAGTTTAAAGAGGTTAAAGAAATCTTCAAAGGAACTGTACCTCATTGGTTAAGTGTTGATGTAGAAAAGCTAGAGGGAAAAATTGTTTCACTGCCTACAAGAGAAGATATAGACATACCAATAGCAGAGAATCTAATAATAGAGTTATATTCTAAATAATAAATGATTAGAATCAGTTACCCTCAATATAGTAGAGAAGATATTAAAAGGAGGGTTTAATTCAATGATAGAAATGGAAAAACCTAAAGTGGAAGTTGCTGAATTAAGTGAAGATGCTTCCTATGGTAAATTTGTAGTGGAGCCTCTGGAAAGAGGTTATGGTACAACACTAGGCAATTCCCTAAGAAGAATAATGCTATCATCCCTACCAGGTGCTGCAGTAACTTCTGTGAAAATTGAAGGGGTATTACATGAGTTCTCTACAATTCCTGGAGTAAAGGAAGATGTAACAGAAATCATTCTAAACCTCAAAAGTTTATCCATAAGAGTTCATGGTGAAGAACCCAAAACCATTAGAATTGAAGCTGATGGTGAAGGTGTTGTAACAGCTGGAGACATTATTGCCGATGCAGATGTAGAGATTTTAAATCCTGAATTGCACATTGCTACACTAGATACAGATGCAAAGCTAATGATGGAAATCTATGTATCTAAGGGTAGAGGATATGTAGCTGCTGAAAACAATAAAACTCAAGGGATGCCTATAGGTGTATTGCCTGTTGACTCTATCTTTACGCCTGTTAAGAAAGTAAGCTATTCTGTTGGTAATACAAGAGTAGGTCAAGTAACCGACTATGATAAATTAATTATCGAAGTATTTACTGATGGAAGCATTAAGCCAGATGAAGCCATCTCATTAGCTGCAAAGATTATGAACGAGCATCTTAATTTATTTATCACTTTAACAGAACATGTTAATGATGTAGAAATTATGGTTCATAAAGAAGAAGATAAAAAAGAAAAGATGTTGGAGATGACAATTGAAGAACTAGACCTTTCTGTCCGTTCTTATAACTGTTTAAAGCGAGCTGGAATTAATACTGTACAAGAGCTTACTCTAAAATCAGAGGAAGATATGATGAAGGTTAGAAATCTAGGAAAAAAATCTCTTGAGGAAGTACAGAAGAAATTAGCCGAGTTAGGATTAGGCTTAAAACCTAGTGATGAGTAACTAGTAGTAAGGAGGGATAGTTATGGCTGGATATAGAAAATTAGGACGTGTAAGCGCCCATAGGGACTTGATGCTAAGAAACTTAGTAACAAGCTTAATTAAAAGTGGCCGCATACAAACTACTGAAACAAGAGCTAAGGAAACAAAAAAATTAGCTGAGAAAATGATTACATTAGCTAAAAAAGGCGATTTACACGCTAGACGTCAAGCTTTAGCTTTTATAACAGACGAAACAGTTGTAAATAATATGTTTACTGAATTGGCACCAAAATACCAAGACAGAAATGGTGGATACACAAGAATTATCAAGGTGGGCCCTAGAAGAGGGGACGCTGCTGAAATAGTAATTCTTGAATTAGTATAATACAGGGATAAGGGATTAAGTGTTTAAGCTTGATCCCTGTTTTTCTGTGAAAACCAACAGGAAACTATATGCAATGCTATCCTGTAGATAAATATAATTTCCGTAATTGGTTTCAAAAAAGTTAGTCGATGAATTTCCAAAAGGAGAACTTTTTTATAAATAATAGTCTTTCAAGATAAAATAAGTTATAATATATGATGGATGAAACAAACTAAATAAAACTAGGTTTTAGATGGAGGTTAAGGCTGAGGTTAAGGTTAAACTTAGTTAACTTTAACTTCAGTATTAAGCTAATATTGGTGCAAGAAGGAGATTTGTATGAAACCTATAATAGAAGTAGAAGAGGTTACATTTCAGTATAAAAATAATGAAGAAGAATTTAACGCACTAAAGAAGGTTAATCTACAGGTGGAGGAAGGAGAATTTCTGGTTATTATTGGCCACAATGGCTCTGGAAAATCCACTTTGGCAAAGCATATTAATGCCTTATTACTTCCTACAGAAGGTGATATAAAGATTCAAGGGATGAATACTAAAGAAGAAGAATATTTATGGAATATAAGACAAACTGCAGGAATGGTTTTTCAAAATCCCGATAATCAAATTGTTGCCACCATCGTAGAGGAGGATGTGGCCTTTGGGCCAGAAAACCTAGGCATACCTTCTCAAGAAATTCGCAGAAGGGTAGATGAAGCCCTTAAAATTGTTGATATGACGGAATATAGTCATAAGGGGCCCCATCTTCTGTCAGGGGGACAAAAGCAGAGAATTGCCATAGCTGGCGTTATTGCTATGCGGCCTAAGTGTATCATATTTGATGAACCAACAGCCATGCTAGATCCTTCAGGAAGACGAGAGGTCATCAACACCATCAAAAAATTGAACAAAGAAGAGAATATAACTATTATTCACATTACCCACTTTATGGAGGAGGCAGTAAATGCCGATCGGGTGATTGTGATGGAGGATGGGGAAATTGTTTTACAAGGAAGTCCAATAGAAGTGTTTTCTCAGGTAGATAAGCTAAAGACATTAGGCTTAGATGTTCCTCAGGTTACAGATTTGGCCTATGAATTGAGAAAGGAAGGCATCAACATACCAAAGGATATTCTGACGGTAGATGAGATGGTGATGGAATTATGTCAATTAAAATAGAAAACTTAACCTATATTTATAATCCCAAAAGCCCCTTTGAAACAAAGGCATTGGATGATGTAAGCCTGGAGATTTTCGATGGAGAATTTATTGGATTAATTGGACATACTGGTTCAGGTAAATCCACTTTAACTCAGCATTTAAATGGATTAATTAAACCTACTAGTGGTAAAATTATCATCAATGGACTTGATATAACTGGAACCAACGTTAAGCTGCCTGAGGTGAGGAAAAAGGTAGGACTGGTTTTTCAATATCCTGAACACCAACTATTTGAAGAAACAGTTTATAAGGACATAGCCTTTGGCCCAATGAATTTAGGTTTATCCAAAGAGGAGGTAGAGGCTAGAGTTAAAGAATCTATGGAATTAGTTAATTTGTCCTATAAAGCCTTAAAGGATAGATCACCATTTGAACTAAGTGGAGGCCAAAGAAGAAGAGTTGCTATTGCAGGAGTTCTGGCTATGAAACCAGAGGTATTAATATTAGATGAACCAACAGCAGGCTTAGATCCAAGGGCTAGAGATGAGATACTGGAGCAGATTAAATATTTGCATACAATATATAAAAATACTGTTATTTTAGTATCCCATAGTATGGAGGACATAGCTAGACTTGTAGATAGAATTATCGTTATGCATAGGGGGAAGGTTGCTTTAACTGGAACCCCCAGAAAAGTATTTAGAGAGTCCGCTACATTAGAGGCTATAGGATTGGGTGTTCCTCAGATTACTTATCTAATGGACAAACTAAAACAACGAGGTATTCATTTAAAAGACGACATCTTAACGGTGGAAGAAGCAAAAGAAGAAATATTGAAATGGATAAGAGGTAAGGAAAATGCTTAAAGATATTACTATAGGACAACACTATCCAACAGGATCAGTTATACACAAGCTAGACCCTAGGACCAAAATTTTAATTACTTTTGCTATAATTGCAGGGTTGTTTTTGGTTGAAAACTTTATAGGTTATATCTATGTAGTCGCCTTTATTGCTACTTCCATTGCTATTTCCCAAATTCCCTTCAAATATATGCTTAAGGGTCTAAAGCCTTTATACATTTTGATTATGATTACCTTCTTTATTAATGTATTTATGACAAGGGGAGAAATTTTATTTGGAATAGGTCCCTTACAGGTCACTAGAGAAGGACTATATCAAGCGGTATTTATGGCAATAAGATTAATACTTTTAGTGGTGGGAACCTCTTTATTAACCTTAACCACTTCTCCAATTATGTTAACTGATGGCATTGAACATCTGTTAAATCCCTTTAAAAAGATTGGTGTTCCAGCCCATGAATTAGCCATGATGATGACGATAGCCCTACGATTTATACCAACGCTATTAGAAGAAACCGATAAAATCATGAAGGCACAAATTGCCAGAGGGGCAGATTTTGAAAGTGGTAATATTATTAATCGCGCTAAAAGCTTAGTACCCTTACTGGTGCCTTTGTTTATTAGTGCCTTTAGAAGGGCAGATGAGTTGGCTATGGCTATGGAGGCAAGATGCTATCGTGGAGGAGACAACCGTACGAGAATGAAACAATTAAAAGTAGAAAAACGGGACTTTATTAGTTTGGGTATAACTACTGGGTTAATTGGAATATTAATTTTCATGAGAATAAGATAATAAATAGAATTTACTAGTATAGTCAAGTCATAGCATATTAATAGCTTCTATAAGCGATGTTTTACTAAATAAACATAGTGGATACTTTCATTTAACCTTAAGTAGTTATCTATACAGATTAATTTCTATATAACAAATATATTACAAAAGCTAGACCTCAACCTTGACCTTAACCTCATAAAAACGGAGTTGGTTTCATGAGAAACATTATGATTAAAATAGAGTATGATGGTACAAACTACAATGGATGGCAGATACAACCTAATGGGAGAACGATACAACAAGAAATCATGGTAGCCCTCAAAAACCTAACAGGAGAGAATGCTAATATCAATGGCTCTGGCAGAACAGATGCTAAAGTCCATGCTAGGGGGCAGGTAGCAAATTTTTATACTGCTTCGAGTATTCCAATTGAGCGGTTCCCTATAGCCATGAATCACTTTCTACCAGAGGATATTACTATTTTAGAGGCCAGAGAAGTCTCAAATGAGTTTCATGCTAGGTACTGGGCGAAAGGGAAAAGGTACTCCTATCACCTCTATAATCATCCCCAAAGAAGTGCTCTGCTAAGAAATTATAGCTATCATATCCCCTATAGCTTGGATTTAGATAAGATGAAGGAAGCAGCCAACATCTTTATAGGAGCCCATGATTTTAAAGGATTTATGTCTAGTGGTAGCAATGTTAAGGATACGATTAGAACTATACATGCAATAAAAGTAAATAAGGAAAACAACAGTATATGGATAACCTTCGAAGGGAATGGGTTTCTGTACAATATGGTGAGAATTATGGTAGGAACATTGGTTGAAGTAGCCAACCATAAAAGAAATCTAAACACTGTAAAAGTGGCCTTAGAAGAGGGGGACAGAAGACAGGCAGGACATACAGCCCCTCCCCAAGGATTATTTTTAGATAACGTATTTTACCCCTTGACACACTAGGCTGGTTGTATTACAATATATGAGTGTGTGTATGTAAAAATGATCCACTAGCCCCGGATCTTATGCATATATAATATGACGTGAGTAAATATGAATTAAAACTTCCAGAAGAAGATAGTGAATTTTAGAAATCAAGAAGGAGGGAAAACGATGAAATCATATATGGCAAAACCAAATGAAGTAGAAAAAAGATGGTTTGTAGTTGATGCTGAAGGTAAAACATTAGGTAGATTATGTACAGAAGTTGCTAAGATCTTAACAGGAAAGAATAAACCAGAGTATACACCTCACGTTGATACAGGTGATTTTGTTATCATTGTGAATGCAGAAAAGGTTAATTTAACTGGAAAGAAATTAGATCAACAGTTCTATACTTATCATACAGGACATCCAGGTGGTTTAAAACAAATCAGCTTTAGAAGAATGCTTGCAGAGAAACCTGAAAAGCTAATTCAAAACTCAGTAAAAGGTATGCTTCCAAAAACTAGACTAGGTAGACAAATGATTAATAAATTAAAAGTATACGCTGGTCCTAACCATAATCACGAAGCTCAAAAACCAGAAGTATTAGATATATAGCTTTATCGGATACGAAAGGAGGAGAAAAAGATGGCAAAAGTAGCTTATTACGGAACTGGTAGAAGAAAAAAATCAATTGCTAGAGTAAGATTAGTTCCTGGTGAAGGAAACGTAACTATAAATAAACGTGACATTGATGAATATTTAGACTATGAAACATTAAAGAGAGAAGTTAGACGTCCATTAGAATTAACTAACACTCTTGGTAAATACGACGTTATCGCAACTGTAAAAGGTGGCGGCTTCACTGGTCAAGCTGGTGCTTTAAGACATGGTATCTCAAGAGCTCTAATCAAAGCAGATGAAGAGTTGAGAGGAATCTTAAAAAAAGCTGGTTTCTTAACTAGAGATGCAAGAATGAAGGAAAGAAAGAAATACGGTTTAAAAGCTGCGAGACGTGCACCACAGTTCTCAAAAAGATAAAAAGCAAGTCAAAGAAAAACCCTCAAACGTTTATGTTTGGGGGTTTGTTGTTTCTTTAGAACCTGTAGAAATCCATTGAAATTTAGTTACAACTAACATTAAACTAACATATAACTAACAAGTAAATTATAATAAATCTATAGCTTCTTTTAACTCTTCAATGTCCTTATGGGTATAAATTTTGTCAGTTATATCCTTGCTAGCATGGCCCATAATACGTTTTATACAAAGCTTATTTGCACCTGCTGAATCCATTAAAGAGGCAAAGGTATGTCTGCAGTCATGAGGCTTATGATTCATCTCTAATTGCTCCATTATTTTCTTCCATTTTTCTTCATAGTAGTTCCAGTATCTCATTTGTTTTTGCTCATGATTAGCAACTAGAAACTCATTACCTTTCGAAACCCGCTTTTCAATAAATGGCATAACTTTTTTACTAATAGGTATAAGTCTATTTTTACCAGCACTTGTTTTAATACCGCCACGCATAGTTCGATTTTCCAGATTTATATCTGCAGCATTAATTAAAAGCAACTCCCCGGGTCTTAATCCAGTGTAAATCATGATTAGGATTGTATCTATAAAGTCCATTCTACCTACATTGTCCCACAGTACCTGAATCTCTTCTTTAGTAAAAGGTTCTCTGGTAGACTCATCTTCATTTTTTCCAATATCTATATAGTTCGAATAATCCTTATTAATAATATCATTGGCCATGGTATAAGCATATAACTGGCTGAATAAAACTTTTATTTTTCTTAGCGTACCATGTCCTTTAGTGCAATTATCAATTACTCCCTGTAGGTGTGCTGTTCTAATGTCTACAAATTTTAGATCATGTAAAGATAGAGCATGGTTGTATGCGGAGTTGTATCCACTTTGGTTAGATCTTGATATTTTAGGAAACTTTTCAGTAGACCATTTTTCAAATATCTCTGAGAATGTAACAGTTGATACCTCAACACTATAAGGATTTTTATTAAAATCAGCAAGAGCTTGTAGAGCTATTTTTCTACTCTCGTAATAGCCTATCGTTTGATATAACTGTTTTCCTTCATCGTTCCAACCGATTGTCTTTCTGGCTATCCAAGGCTTTCTTCTATTGCCAGATAACTTATAAACTGAACCGTATCCGTTAGGTAATCTCATAGCAATCACCACCCCTTTATTAATCCATATTATACCATAAAAAGAAACGTATGTTCTCATGTAATTTGAAAATAAGAGCTACTTTTCAGTAGCTTCAAGAGTTACGTATTTCTTGTTAGTTTTTTATGCTTCTTTTCAACTTTCTTTATATCTTCTAAAACAGGAAGATCTTCCGGCATTGTTCCTCCGAGTTCTTCAATAGTATCTCTAACCTTCTTACCTACTTCAAAGTGAGTTTTATTAGCATTATGCTTACCTTTTACTTTATCTCTTTTCAATTTTTCCTCAGTTTGAGTAGCTCTAAATAAGTTTGCAGCGAGTTCTGTACTTCCCATATGATCTAATATTTTTTGCGACTTTTTCAATTGTTTCCTTTCATGAATGTCTTTAGCATTTAAACCACCATATAATCCTTGATAACCATGATTTTGAAAAATAGCATATTCCATATTAGATTTAACTCCAGCACTGTTAGCAGCATCGACTAGCTTCTTATTATGTTCCTTTAATTCATTTCTAATAGCTAATCTTTTCTTTTCTTCATCCATAAGCTCAAACTCTTCTTGCAATTCCTGTTTTCTTGTTTGGACTGCAAAATAAGTTTGTCCAAGAGCAACCATTGATTTGGATGGATCTGCATTCTGTATTAATAGGTAGCAAGCATATCTTGAGAGATGGTAATCTTTTACTTCTCTTTCTGAATTTGAGCCAAGTTGAACCATTTTGGTGGCTTCAACGAAATGGTCTGACACATTGTGATCGCTAGTTTCGCAAGATTTCTTAGCTTTTTCTATAGCGGTTTCAAAATTTCTGAAATCCTTATAATCAAGAACTTTGGCTAAATCTCTAGCAGACCAATATTCGGCACCATACTCATTAATTTTCTTGATGCTTTCAAATATTGATTGTCCATCTTTTTCCATTAACTTAGACATGTTATATCCCCCTTATAACTTTAATTTTAACATATTTACATCTATTTCCATAGCAGTTGCTATTTGCTCCACGGTATAGCCTTCAAACCTATAAATCATTTCATCAGTAATTAATAATTCTACCGCAAACCTATTGGCTTCTGTCTCAAATTTGTTTTTTATAAAAAAAGTATTAGCTTCTAAAAAACATACATTTAGCCCTTTATGTAGAACCGCATGTCCAATTTCATGTGCTAATACTATCTTCTGCTGCTCGTATAACAAGTTGTCATTGATGAAAATGAATTTGTTTCTTTTAAAGTTTTGATAAAGACCTTGTATATTTTCATGTAGTGGCCATAGATTAGTGGATATATTGAGGCAGGAAGCCAATACAAAAGGATCTTTAGTTTGGTATTTTTCTACTAGCCTATTAACTATAGTTTTAATCTCCATGTAAATCCCCCAATCCCCAGAATGCAAATTTTATTCTTTATCTTCTTTGCGGTACTTCTTTGGGGTGTACTTCTTATTGATTCGTTTTGCTTGTCTCATACCATATTCTAGAGCATCCAGTATACTTTCCAATGCTTCTTCGGATGCAGGCTCTCCGGATAACATTAACCCATCTTGTTTAGTCAATGATTCTTTTATCTCGCTTATTTTTTTCTCTATCTCCTTTTCGTCTTTAGATGTGAGAACATTTAATTTTTCTAAATCTTCTTTGCTATGTTGATAATTAGATTTAAACTTGTCTGGATTTTTTACATCGGTTCTACCAAGAAGATAATCCACAGAAACTGAAAAACAATCAGCTAGCAATTGCAATGTTTCTGCATCAGGTTGTCTTCTACCAGTTTCATAATGAGCATACGTAGCTCTGTTAATACTAAGCTTATTACTAAGTTCATCCTGAGTGAGCCCTTTTTCTGCTCTTAATTCTTTTAATATACTTGGTAATTTCATATATACCACCTCATGTTAATATTAACTAATTTTGATACAAAAAGAAACAAATGATACAAAAAGTATATTTATTTTTATGAAAGGGGTTGACAATGATACTAAGTGTATCATATAATCAAGATACAAAACGTATCAAAGGAGGGTTTGTATGAGAAGTAAGATGACATTAAAAGAATTGAGAAAAAAGAAAAAAGAGACTCAAGAAATGACAGCTAAAGGTATAGGAATTAATAGAGCTGTTTATTCTCATTATGAAAATGGAATTAGAACGCCAAATGTTATTGTAGCAAAACGTATCGCAGAATATTTTAAGGTCAAAATAGAGGATATTTTTTTTATATCAAATGATACAATAAGCCACAAAGGGAAACTAGCCTAAAAAGGGGGGAGTTGTACGTTATGAAAATTAAAGGACTATCAAAATTAACAGAAGAACAGCAGAAACACATGTTTAATGTGCATCGAAATCATGTTGCCTGCAATGGTACTGAAAGACAGAAAAACATGGAGATCGTAGAAGCATGGGTTGATACATCTAATACAGTTTGTGTTAGGCTGTCTAATGGTGAATGGTATCATTACTATTCAAGTGGCACATGGGGTTAATTTGCATTTAATAATTAAAATTTAATAGCAAAAACAAGGGGGACGAAAAGCATGCCATTAACTAACAGAAAAAATATATCAGTTAAAGAAGCTGCTGAAATCATGGGAAAATCACAACAATTTGTAAGAGTTGGACTTCAAAGGCAATTACTACCTATAGGAACAGCAGTGAAGCTAAGTAGTAAATGGACCTATCATATCAGTCCTAAATTGTTAGCTGAATATATGGGGATTACAGAGGGGGATAATCAATGTTTATTAAAAAGACAAGCAGTTTAAGTAATTTTAGCTCAGAGGAATTAATGAAGGAGCTAGCTACTAGAAAAAATAGCAGTATCTTGAAGATGAACTCTAATCAGCAGTTTCAGGTGAAAAATGGTCAGAAGAGAATTAAGGAAAAAGGACCTGCTATTGTACTGGTTATTAGAGAGGGGGCATAGTCTTGCAGCCAAAAGGGAGTTTTAAAAATAAGAGTGGTGAGTGGTGGGTAGCTTGCATGGAGTGTACTAGAGGAATCAATGGTAATCAAGATTGTAGTAATGGAGTACTAGCTAAAAACCTAAAATCAGGATGCTATAGTGGCCAACTACTAGAAATATTTAAAGAAGGGGGTGCCCTATGATCTTCTTCGATAAGACACCTGAGATAAAGGGAGATCTTATTAAAATATACTGTTTTAGTGGGAAAGTCAGAGATTTGAAAATCTATTTAAGAGAAGTTATTCAAGAAGAGAAGGTTCGGCGGTTACATTAGCTACTTCTAGTATAACATTTGGCACTGCAGGTGCCTATGAATAAAAGTACATAAAGGATGGTGAAAACATGTATAGAAATGCAAGAAATAGCTCCGGCAAATCAAGAGCAAAGGCAGCAGAAGAGCTTTACATATCCGAGAGGACATTAGCAAAAATCGAAAGTGGTGAAGTCACACCTGCTCCAGAAATAGCAGAAAGAATGAATGAAGTCTATGAAGTACGGCATCTTAGTATGTGGTATTGCAAAGAAGAATGTCCAATAGGGCAAAAATACTGCTATGAAATCTTAGATAATGTAGATTTATCTCCTATGGCTATTTTTGCAAAATATAGGCAAGAGGCCAAAGAAGCTCACGAAGCATTAGACCAATTAACAGAATTAATGTTAAATAAAAAAGATAAGAATGATTGTAGTCAAACAGAGCTAGATGAAATCCGTCGTTGTGGCCATGAGCTGCTTGATCTAGAGCATGTAATAGAAACATTTAAATTGAGGTTGTGGGATTTTCTTGATGTGCAACAACTAATCTATGAGCACAATGAGAAGTGCCAAGAAAGAGGATACGTCAAAAAAGAAAATAACCGTACAGCTGCAACTGTATCGGCTATCTAGAAAACATTTATAAAAAATTATTTTATATTATTATACCACAAAATATAGAGAAAGGGTGATCATATGAAAATTAATTTATTTAGGTCAGCAGGTTAGAAATAAGTCCATCTTTATAAAAAGGGGGGATAAAGATGCAAGGGTGGATAAAGCTACATAGGGAGATCCAATTTCACTGGACATGGAAGGAAAAACCTTTTTCTAAAGGACAAGCTTGGATAGACTTAATGCTTCAAGCTAATCACGAAGATAACCAATTTCCTTTAGGAAACGAAATCATTTTTGTTGAACGCGGGGAATTTGTTACGTCAGAAATTAAGCTGTCGGATAGATGGGGGTGGAGCAAAACCAAGGTGCGCAATTTTTTGCATACTCTTCAAAATGAAAAAATGCTCACTCTAAAAAAAGACCGTAAAAAAACCACGATAAAGATTGAAAACTACAGTATTTATCAAGATAGAGAAATCACAGAAAAACCACAAGAAAACCACAAGAAAACCATGCAAAAACCAAGAAAAAACACAAACAAGAATGAAAAGAATATATATATTAATAATAATAGTATTTTTGAAGCCTATAATCTCCAAAATATTATCATCCATCGACAGTTGACCTCGAAGATGCAGCAAGCAATTAATAAGGCTCTAAAGAATAACACAGAGGAAGAGATTATAGATGCCATAAAAAGGTACGGACAAGCCTATGCTGATACAAATTATAGGTTTTGCAGTTACAAGATGACTTTAGATAAATTTCTTACACAAGGGAACGGGTATACAGACTGGTTAGATGAGGGTCAGAAATGGATTAACTACAGTGAGTTTGGTAGTAGGTTTAGCCAGCAGGGGGCAGATGCCGATGATAGGTACAATGTGAACGGGAGGTAAGGGGGATGCAGTTACCACATAGCGCAGAAGCGGAGCAAGCTGTTCTAGGGGCATTTTTGCTAGATAAGAATACGTGGTTTGGGATTCAAAAGTTGAAAAATGAAGATTTTTATATAGATATACATCAGATAATTTTTCAAGCCATGAAAAATTTACATGAGAAGGATCAGCCTATTGATTACATCCAAGTCTTTGAAGAGACAAAAAACATCAAGCCTATAGACTTGGTATATTTAAACGAAACACTTTCAATGGTAGCGACTACGATCAATATAGAATACTACATAAAAATTTTGAAGGAAAAGGCAGTAAGGAGGCAGTTGATTCAAGAATGTAAATCTGCTCTTAATAGGGCATTAAAAACAGAGGAGGACCCAACCAGTATAAAATCCAATTTAGCTCAAACTTTAGATAATATTAGTTTTGAAGAATCACAAGTATCGGATAGGCTCCAAGATATATTTTCTAAGCTTTATGATGAATTGGAGACTTATGATCCTAAGGAAGCAGAAAAATATTATACTGGGTTACCTGATTTGGACAGATTAATGGCAGGGTTACATCAGGAAGAGGTTACAGTAGTAGCAGCAAGACCAGCTACTGGTAAAACAGCTTTTGCATTGCAGATAGCAATGCATATAGCTGCTAAAAAATTAAAAGTCTTACTCATATCTAGGGAAATGAGTCAAAAGCAGATGGCTAAACGAATACTTGCTGCAAAATGCGCCATCGATAGCATGAGATTGAGAAACAGAAAATTGGAAGATGAAGATTGGAGTAGGATAGCTAAAGGGATGGGGTTATTATCAAACTTATCACTATTTATAAACACTACAGCCAAATCTATCCCAGAAATAAAAGCCAAGGTTAGGGAAACTAAAGCTGACGTTTTGATTATAGATTACTTGCAATTGTTAGAGCCAAGTAGCAAAAATGCCAATAGAGAACAGCAAGTATCTGAGTTAAGCAGGGAGATAAAAAATATATCCCTTGACTACAAGATACCAGTAGTATTACTAAGTCAGCTAAACAGAGCTGCAGATGGAAGAAGACCTTCATTAGCAGATCTGAGGGAATCAGGAGCCATTGAACAGGATGCAAACAATGTAATATTTCTTCATCTGCCTAACCGCAACGAAATTGAAGCTGCAGTCAAGGATAAAGACAGCATCGTTACAGACAATCTGATAGAGCAGATAAAAAAGAGACAAAACAAACTGGTAGAAGTTATTTTGGCAAAACAAAGGGATGGAAACACTGGAGATTTTTATATGGAGTATGTACCTTCAAAGCTTACTTTCAAAAGCTATACAAGGAGGTAGAGAACCGTGGACTCACTGGCATGGAGATTAGCAATTTTAACAGAAGAAGTTGTCATGAATGGAAGGATGTTTCATGAAGTGATTGGAGATATGAAGTTATTATACCTAGAATTCAAGGGGGATAATTATGGATTTAGATAAATTATATGCAATGCAAAAGGAATTAGACAGACACATCATCCAGGAGAAAGGATTAGAGGGACAGGACCTATTAACAAACTCAGTATTGGCATTACAAGTGGAAATAGGTGAGTTAGCAAATGAATTGCCTGAGTTTTTTAAACATTGGAGCAATAAGAAGAACAATTACGACAATGCCCTTAAGGAGTATGTTGATTGTTTGCACTTTTTTCTAAGCATAGCAAATCAGCTAGGATTGGAAGATGGGGATTTATTTACACATGATGATGATCTAATAGGAACAACAGCAAGAATATTTACAGAATTACTGCATCATGTAGGGAAAATTGAACTATCAGAAACAAGAAATTTGAAGGTGTCCAATTATAAGGCTGCATTCTTCATATTTGCAAACTTAGGTGTAGATAGGCTGGGATTAGATTGGCAGGAAATCTGCAAAGCATACGTTAAAAAGAATATAATTAATCATCAAAGGCAGATAGAGGGGTATTAAAAACCTAAAAAAAACACAGATGGGGGAGCAATTACATTGAATACAGTTGTATTAATTGGTCGGCTTGCAAGAGATCCGGAACTAAGGTTTACACAAAGTGGGAAAGCTGTAGCAACTTTTAGTATTGCAGTGAATAGACCATTTTCCAAAACAAATGAAGCGGATTTTTTCAACATTGTTGTATGGGGAAAAGTGGCTGAAAGCTGTGCAAACTACTTAGCTAAAGGAAGGTTAGTAGGAATCGAAGGAAGGCTACAATCTAGGTCCTATGAATCTCAAAAAGGTGAGAAAAGATATGTTACAGAAATTGTAGCAAATCAGGTAGAGTTTTTAGAATATGGGAAGAAAGAAAAAACTAACAACTCTAATGAAAGTGATATAGAATTACAAGATTTTCAGCCAGTATATGGTGAGGATGAAGGAGTACCATTCTAATTAAGAGAGGAGTAAATAATGAGCAAAAAAATTTTTGAAGATTATAGGACGGGTGGCGGGTTAACAGTGGGAATGTTACAGAAATTACTTTTAAATTATCCTAACGATATGAAGGTTACTGTTAGAGTGCTAGACGAACACTTTCCTGCTAGGATTGTAAAAGAAGGAGATTATAAAATTTATCCGTTTGGTTGCAATGGAGTAGCACAGGGCAAGGAAGAATGTTTGCGGATTGAATAACAATAATGTTGCACCTAGTTTAGATTATGCGAACTAAAGGAGGTAAGGACGTATGGAAATGAATTGGATACCAGTAAGTGAAAAGCTACCGGAAAAGTATTGTGATGATGGAATACTTTACAATCACCAAAGTGTAATAGCAACCTTAAAAAACGGATGCGTTTGTGAAATGTGGTGGGGCGGGGGAAATGAGAACTTTTTTATTCTGGAAGGAATGAGAAAAAAAGAATTAACTGAAAATCCAGTAGTGGCGTGGATGCCTATGCCCGAACCATTCATGGTATATTCGTTAGGATATTGGGATGCAAATGATGGCAAAGGATATAGAGAACATATTCTTACACAAAAAGACTTTGAAGATAGAGGGGTTTGTGAATATTTAGGAAATCATTATGTTGAAAGTGAAATGGATGAATACATTGAGAAATTTGGAGAGAATTTAGACTTAGATTAGTTACGCATTCCAATATTTTGATGCAATGTTAATAAGGGGGTAAAAGCTTATGCCTTGGCCAGGAGAAAGGTATATTAACAAAGATGAAAGAGAAAAAGTTAAGGCTACCAAAGAAGAAGAAAAAAGATATTTGTATTATATATCGAGAGCGGTTGAAGTAATGACACCCAGGAAAACAACCTACAAATTGAAAGATTATAAAAACGTTTAGTGGGGAGGAAAAAATGAATAGAGCAGAAAGGAGAAATGCACAAAGGATTAATAAAAAAATCAATAAAGACTCTCTTGAATATCGGGAAGGTTTAAGAGAAGGTATCAGGCTAGAGCGTGGGAGATTTATGGAAGCCATGCAGAACACAAAGGGAATAGGGACAAGCTAATTGAAAGAGTTATAGGCGAAGTTGTTAAGCTTTATTAAACAAGGTGGAGATAACATGGGATAAGATTAAAATGTTGTACCTGTAAAAAATCTATCAGAAACACTAAAGAGCTAACAGTAATAGGAACCAGGACTTACTGCAGCAAATGCATTAAACGGATCAGAGTTAAAAAGACCGGCAAAGAAGCTAAATATTATACTAGCTCAGGATCAAGATGTTTTGTAGAAGTTTGGGATGGAGGGTATACGATTCAGGAATACAGCATTAAAGAATTAAACATAGGATAAAGGGGGACATCCTAGTGAAATCAAGTAAAAAAGAAAAAATAGAAATACAGATTAATGAATTCATTAAGTCAGTTTTAAATATGGCTGAATCTGAGGGGAAGCTAGATCATATCAACATCGAGATTTCCAATCATAATGGGAACCTGCAGATGGATTACACATTAAGAGACAGAAAAAAAGCATATTAAGTCCTACTGGATATCCAGCGGACACTATCGATAGGGTTATTATTGATAGTGTCTATTTGTTTTTAAGGAAGGGAGAGATAAAAATGGGAGCAGCTAAAAAGAGAGAAGTAAATATTGAGCAAGTGATAAAAAAGACTGCACAGGAAACTGTTAAAGAACTAGAAAAGGCAAGATTACTAAAAAGCGATGGAAGTACTCTGTTTCAAAAGACAGAGAAACTTCTATACAATTATCCAAATTTGAAGGAAGCTGTAAAACAAAAGGAAAAGGACATTGAATACCTACAAAAATACGGACCTCAAAATAGGTCAAAGTCAATCGTTTTTTATACTACTGGAGGAACAGGAAAAAGGGAAGAAGAGGAATACGCAGAATTATTAGAAGCCTACAAAGCTGCTAAAGAGAGAACTGAAAGACTAATCCATAAAATTGAGAGAGCTATAAAGAGTGTTGAGAATGATGAGTATTATAAGATTATAGAACTTAGGTACTTTACCGATGAGAAACTTGACAATTCAGAAATAGGAATTAGACTAAACATAAGTGAAAGAACTGTCAGAAGACATAAGAACAAATTTATAAACAAAATACAAGTATTACTATTTGGAGCGGATGCATTAGATTAGTTGTCCGAATCGTGTCCGAAAGTTGTCCTTGTAGGCACTAGGTATCCATGATAGTATGATAGTGAGGAAAAGTTCAAACACCCACCAAAACCCACAAAAAACCCTGTTGGCAATTATGCTGCAGGGTTTTTAATTTTGGAGATGATAATATGAAAGAAATAAGTAGGAGAGTTTTTGAAAAGCATTTAGATAAGATTGATAGAGAAGAAAGACGTAAAGAAAAGAGAAAAATGGATAAGCTCAAAAGTAATAAACACTATAAATGTCCATATAGCACTTTTACAGGAACAAAATTGTTTTGCATGATGCCTAGATGCATGAAAGGCAGGTGACAATTATGGTTAAAAAGAAACCTGCTGATCCTATAAAAAACAAAGAAACAGCACTGGATATTCAGGATTATTTGAAGTACAAGAGAGAAAGAGACTATATTTTTTTTATTTTAGGAATATCAACAGGTTATAGAGCTGGAGACCTCGTTAAGCTTAAAGTAAGAGATATTAAAACAGCTTTAAATAATGGCTATTTTGAAATTCTAGAGGGCAAAAAGGTTAACAGTAAAAACATAAGAAAAGAAAACATTAAGCCCAGGATTGTTAAAGTAATTCATAATTTAGAAATTTTACTGAAAAAATATATAAAAGGCAAAAAAGACTATGAATACCTGTTTCCTTCAAGAAAAGGTAAATACATTACTGTTAGCTCGATTAGTAGAATCTTAAAAGAAGCTGGAGAGGAATTTGGTCTAAAAAATATAACAGCTCACTCACTGAGAAAAACATTCGCTTATTCAATTTATGTTGAGAGTAAATATGATCTCCTTCTAGTGAAAGAAATGTTAGGGCATAGCAGCACAGAAGAAACAAAAGTATATTTAGGATTGGATAGAGAAACTTATGATAAGTATAGTGATTCTCTAAACAATTTAATAAGGGTATCATAATATTTTTTCTTCGAATGTTTCATTTCCTTGAACATGCACATTGAGGTACAAAAATAAAGCATATAAGAAGTAGGAAAAAATTATTTTGAATGTACGATTCCCTATGAAAATAAGACATTCAAAATTAGGGCAAAAAAGTGATTTAAATAGTGTAATATCAAAGGTTTTAAAAGATAGACATAAAAAACAGGGTACGACTAAAATAAAATTCACCCTATTTTAGTATAAAAAAGTAGGTTGAGACAAACTCAATTAATTCATAAAACAATATAAAAATAATATTATAATGCAGGTTATTAAGATATAAAATAAATCTTATTTTATTGGAGGTACAAATCATGGGTAGACAAAGAAGTCCTAACAGAGATGCAGCTCATGAACTTTATAAAAACCATAATGGAAATATAACATCAAAAGAGATAGCAGAAATATTAAATGAAAAAGTATCAAACATAAACACCTGGAGAGTAAAAGACAAATGGAGAAAGTCTCTCAACAAGGTAGGAGCTCCTTACAATAATCAAAATGCAGTAGGAAATAAAGGTGGAGGAGCACCACAAGAGAATCAAAATGCTAGAACATATGGATGGTATTCTAAATATTATCCTGCTAAAGCTAGAAATTTAATTAAAGAAGCGGAAGAAGCAGGCGAAACTCCTTTAGAAATACTTTGGGCTCAGATCATGACACAATGGATTGCTATTATTAGAGCACAAAAGATAATGTTTGTAAAAAATAAAGAAGATAAGACAAAAGAATTAAAAAAGCTCAAATCAGAATCTAAAAATCTGGGCACTAAATCAAATCCTGATATTGTTGAAGTTTATAGAGAAGAAGAATATGAGATTCAACAAGCTTGGGATAAGCATGCTACTTTCTTAAATGCTCAATCAAAAGCAATGGGGCAACTAACAAACATGTTAAAGCGTTACGATGAGATGCTTCATGCTAATTGGGATACAACTACTGAGGAACAAAAACTAAGAGTTGAGAGACTAAGAGTACAAATAAAAAATGATGAATTAAAGGCGTGGTAACATGGCAAAGCATGCTATATTAAAAAGCTTTTATGCTTCTGAAAAATGGCAGAAGTTCAGAATGGCTATTATTAATGAACGAGGTTTGAAGTGTGAGTATTGTAATGAGTTTGTTATAAGGCCAGCTGAATTAACTTTACATCATAGCAAAATAGAATTAACTCCTGAAAATGTACATGATGTTTCCATATCACTGAACCCAGATAATGTCATGGTTGTTCATCATGATTGCCATAATAAGATCCATAAACGCTTTGGATATAAACCAGAGCGTGGAGTATATATTGTTTATGGGCCACCATTAAGTGGGAAATCATCTTACGTTGAAGAATATATGGCACGTGGAGATTTAATAATTGATATGGATAGGCTTTATGCAGCAGTATCATTACTTCCTGCTTATGATAAACCAGATAATTTATTAAACAATGTTAGGGCAATGCATAATGCATTAATAGATAATATAAAAACTCGCTATGGTAAATGGAACAGTGCATGGATCATTGGCGGTTATGCAGATAAATATAAGCGTGAGAAGTTAGCTAATGATTTAGGTGCTGAACTTATCTTCTGCAATGTGAGTAAGGAAGAATGTATAAGTAGACTAGAAGTAGATGAAGAAAGAAAGTATCGAAAGGACGAATGGAAAAGTTATATCGACAAATGGTTTGAACGATTTGTTGAGTGACTCCCCCCTATAAACCAATCGAGGGAAATCCGTCCTGACCGAGTAAACGACACAGTTTACACACACAGCAAAAAAATCGAAATCGGAAGGAGGTCTCTAAAAATATGCCTAAAAGGGAAATTTATAAAAAAGAACTTGAGAAACTGACCAAGATTTTTCAAGAAGTTGAAGAGTCTAAAAAGAAATTAGTTGAAGGGCTTATCGAAGATGCCGCCTTTCTGAAAGCAGAAAATTATGTACTGAAGCAATCTTTAGCAGAGACAGGCATGGTTAAAATTCATCCTTCTAATCCAGAGATGCAGAAGCCAATAGAGACCGCTAGGCAGTATCTTAAGAATATTAACTCATATGCGGTAGTGATTAAAGCCCTCAATGGAGTACTAAGCAAGGGAATCATTGAAGAAGACGATGATCTAGATGAATTTGAATAGGTGATGCTATGTTATTAAATGAAAAAAGATATGGAGAGCACTCTTGGCTTATTGAATATATCAATAGGTGCAAATCTGGGGAAATTATCATTGGGCACGAGTTAATGATGGAATTAGACAGAATAATATTGGACTTTAACGATCCTTTAATAACTGTAGATTTAGCTGATGCTCATAAACGGATTAAATTTATAGAAACGAAATGCAAGCACTTTGAGGCTCCTTTTGCTGGGAAGCCTTTTATATTAGAACTCTTTCAAAAAGCCTTTATAGAATCAATCTATATCTTCAAAATCTATGATGATGAAGTTGGCAGATTAGTAAGATTGATTCAAGATGTGCTTTTTCTAGTAGGAAGAAAAAATGGCAAAACACCATTAGTTTCAGCTATATGTCTAGCTGAATTTTTTTGTGGTCCTATGGGGATTAAGATATTATGCTCCAGCAATGATTATGAACAGGCTGATTTGATGTTCCAAGCTATAAACGCTATGAGGGAAGAAAGTAAAGCACTTGAGAAGGTTACTAGAAAAAATGTAAAAGGGATATTCTTTGGAAACCCTAAAAAGCCTAAAAGCACAGGAAAGTTTTCATATAAAAATAAAGGAACTATAAAAAAGATATCAGCTAAGACTGGTGCTAAAGAAGGAAGAAATATAGGGGTAGGGGCAGTTGATGAAGTGCATGAAATGAAAAACAATACATCAGTAATGCCTATTAGACAGGCTTTATCTACCCAGGACGAACCTTTATACTTTGAACTTACAACAGAAGGTGTAATTAATGACGGATATCTAGATAACCGGCTAAAAGATGGCAGGCAAGTGCTTAATGGTGAATTAGATAGACCTCGTTGGAGGATATGGCTATATACTCAAGACAACGAGCAAGAGATATGGCAGAAGGAAGAAACATGGGTAAAGAGTAATCCAGGACTAGGCACAATAAAAAAATGGTCATTTCTAAGGCAAATGATAGAAGAAGCTAAAACTAGTAAAGCTACAAGAGTATTTGTTTTATCAAAAGACTTTAATATAAAACAAAATAATGCCACTGCATGGTTAATGGCAGAGGATATTGAAAACACAGAAACATTTGACATAGAAGACTTTAGAAATTGCTTCGCTATAGGTGCAGGAGACCTAAGTAAAACTGGCGATTTATGTAGTGCAAGGGCACTTCTGATGAAGCCCAGAAGTGATAAAAAATATTTTCTACAGCATTATTTCATCCCAGAATCGAAGTTGGACAATCTTAACAAGGAAGAGGAAAGGAAATACAGAGAGTGGGTTAGAGAAGGATTAATTACCTTATCGGAAGGAAATGAGAATGATTTCAGGTTAGTTACACAATGGTTTTATAGTCTATTTAAAAACTATGGAATTAGATTTTTCAAGACAGGCTTTGATAAATGGTCAGCTATCTATTGGCAGAAAGAAATGGAAGAGTACGGATTCGATATGAAGAAAGTAGACCAAAGCTGGGGAAGCATGTCGGAGCCAATGAAACTCCTAGAGGCAGATCTAAAGAGCAAAAAAGCTGTCTATAATAATCATCCTATTGATAAATCATGCCTTGAGAATACAGGAATGAATGTAAATTCAAAAGAAGAAATGATGCCAATCAAAGTGCAGGGGAAAGATGAAAACAAAATCGATGGAGCAGTAACTATGATGATCTGCTATAGAGTGTATATAGACCATAAAATAGAATTTTTAGAATTAGTGAAAAGGACTGCATAGGAGGTGGGGAGTTGAATAAATTGAAAAAGATTTTAAATTTTGCAGACGATATTTTATTTATAGGTGGAATTGCTTTAATCTCGACAGGTGTATTTAAGATTTATAACCCAGCAGGATATATAGTACTAGGTATTTGCTGTATAGCATTTGCTTATCTTATGGCAGGAAGAGGGTGATAGCGGATGCTTTTACAAAGTATTATGAAAAGCAAAGAAACAGCACGTGAAATGCGATATGCTAAATTTCTTGATGGATACAGCCCAGTATTTAGTCAATTTGGCGAAAATATTTATACATCAGATGTAGTGCAAATGTGTATTGATGCTATTGCCACCGAGTGCAGCAAGTTAACCCCAAAACACATTAGAACTGATAATGACAATATGCAAATAACCGTTAAAGGTAGCTTGAATAGGCTGTTTAAATTTGCTCCAAATGAACTTATGACTACTAGAGATTTTATAGAAAAGATTATTTGGTTATTGTATATGAACTACAATTGCTTTATATATCCTGTGTACCGGATTAAATATAACGAAAAAAACATAGGAACTAAGGAGTATGTAGCCTTTTATCCACTTAATCCCACGGGTGTCACCTTTCTTCAAGATGCAACTGGAAAGTTATTTACAGACATGGTATTTGCTAATGGAGATAAATTTACGTTGGCATACTCAGATATCATTCATTTGAGAAAAAAATTTTCTGTAAATAATATTATGGGTGGGGGAGCAGATGGACAACCAGATAATCAAGCACTACTGAAAGTGCTTCAAATAAATGATACTGTTCTTCAAGGCTTGGAAAAAGCAATCAAAACCTCCTTATCAATTAGAGGCATTTTAAAAATAAATACTATGCTTGATGATGAAAAACAACAAGCTGAGAGACAAAGATTTGAAAATGCAATTGCTAGTGGAAAAACTGGAATACTTCCTATGGATGTCAAAGGAGAATATATAGACCTAAAGGTAGATCCTAAGCTAATAGACAAAGAAACGCTAGAATTCTTGGAAAACAAAGTATTGCGCTATTACGGTGTGTCGGTTCCAATAATATCTGGTGATTTTACTGATGAACAATATCAGGCCTTTTATGAGAAAACATTGGAGCCATTAATCATAAGCTTAGGGCAGGCTTTTAGTAAAACAATATTTACACCAAGAGAGATTGATGTTGGCAATGAAATTGCATTCTATCCGCAAATGCTACTATTCACTAACACCAAAAACAAGATTGCTGTTGCTGATATTTTAGGTAATAGAGGGGCATTAACAAACAATGAACTACTACAGCTATTTGGTTATCCACCTTACGAGGGAGGACATGTTAGAAACATGAGCTTAAATTATATAGATGTTACCCTAGCAAATGATTATCAAATGAAACGTGCTGGTACGAGAAGGAAGGAGGACAACGCAGGTGAAGAAGAATAAACTGCCTAAGAATGAAGATGTTGCAGTAAGAAGTTATGGAATAGCAGATTTTAGGGCTAACGATGAAGAAAAAACGATAGAAGGGCATGCCGCCGTATTTGAGCAAAAGACAAATATAGGCGGCTATTTTTATGAGGTTATTGAAAGAGGGGCATTTGATGGAACAGATTTTGATGATGTACTTATGTGTGTCAACCATGATCTTAGAAAGATCCCACTGGCAAGAAGTCGGAGAAATAATGGGAATTCGACTATGCAGTTATCTGTTGATTCAAAAGGCTTGCTAGTAAAAGCTAGACTTGATACAGAAGGAAATACTGAAGCCAAAAGTCTTTATAGTGCAGTTAGCCGAGGAGATATTGATGGTATGAGCTTTATATTTAAAATTGCTGATGCCAAATGGACAGATTTAGATTCTGATATGCCGACGAGGCACATTATAAAAATTCGCAAAGTATACGAAGTGGGCCCGGTAAATATGCCAGCTTACTCCGGTACAGATATAAATGCTCGTGACCAAGATGCATTGGATAATGCACTAATAGTATTGGAGAATGCTAGGTCTCAGGAGTTGGAGAACTCTAAAGGCGGGCAGTTAGAAGTATTAAAGTTAAAAGCGCAAATATTATTGAAAGGTTAAGGTGAATATCAATGAAAAAAAGATTATTAAAATTACTTCAAGCAAAGGAAGCAAGAAAAACAGAGTTAGGAACTAAAATTAATACTACAGAAGACGTTAAGGAGCTTAGAAGTATTAATACTGAACTTGAAACTATCAATGGTGAGATAGCAGAATTAAGAAGCATGATTGACTCTCTTCCAGATGAAAACGAGGGAGCAGAGAATAATCAAGAAAACAACCAGCAAGGAGAACAAAGAAATCAGCCTATAGGTGGAGTGAATGTTCTTGGAACATATGGGGTAGGACAGGCACAGCAAGAACAAAGAGCTGTAGGAAAATTTGATACACCAGAGTACAGGTCAGCTTTTATGGACTTCGTTCTAACTGGTAAAAAATCAGATAATCTTGAGCTTAGAGCAGATGCAACCACTGGAACTGGAGATATTGGAGCCGTAATTCCTACAACCATTCTTAATAAAATCATTGAAAAGATGAAAGACTATGGAATGATTTGGTCTAGGGTAACAAAGACCAATATCAAGGGTGGGGTAGAACTTCCAGTTGCAAGCGTAAAACCTACAGCAAATTGGATAGCAGAAGGTAATGTAGCAAGTAAACAAAAGAAAACTGTTACCGGCAAGGTAGTATTCGCCTATCATAAGTTACAAATTCGTGTTGCCGTTACCCTTGAAGCTGATACTGTTTCTTTATCAGTGTTTGAACAAACTGTTACTGACAACATCTATGAGGCTATGGTTATTGGCTTAGAAAAAGCAATTATTTCTGGAAGTGGAGAAGGTCAGCCATTAGGAATCACTAAAGATACGGAGATACCAGCAGCACAAAAAATTGAAGTTGCTGCAGATGAAATAACAAAGTATCAAGACTGGACTGCTTTACTTGCTAAGCTTCCACGTAAATACAGAAATAGAGCAGTTATTATCTTAAATGATCTAGATTGGAATAAATACATCGTGGGTATGGTAGATGGGCAAGGACAACCAGTAGCACGTACTACTTATGGGTTAGATGGTATTCAGCAAGAAAGATTCCTTGGTAAAGAGGTTATTCCTGTAGAAGATTACCTACCATCTATTGACGATGCAAATGCTGGTGAAGTAATTGGTATAGTATGCACCTTAAGCGACTACATTGTAAACAGCAATATGCAGATGACATTTAAGCGTTACTTCGATGAAAATACTGATGAGTGGATTAGTAAATCTACTATGATTTGCGATGGTAGGCTAGGAGATAAAAATGGTGTATTATTACTGACAAAGAAAGCAGCAGGTTAATAAAAGAATAGAGGGCGAAAGCCCTCTATTCTTTTAATGAGGTGGTGAAAACCTTGATTGTATCATTACAGGAAATAAAAGAGCACTTGAAGATTGAATATAATGAAGAAGATTCATATTTACAGATCTTAATACTAGCAGCTGAAAAGTTCATTCAAAATGCTACTGGTAAAACATTTAAAAGTAATCAATTAGCAAAAGTAATATGCATGATTATTGTTGCTGATTTATTTGAAAACAAGGGAATGACAGTTGATAAAATAGGAGAGAGCACAAGAGGGATAGTAGGTATGATGTTAACTCAATTAAATTATCATGATAAAGATAGCGAAGATGAAGCAGGTGAAGCATCGTGAAAATAGGAGAAATGAGGGAAAGAATTAACTTCAAGAAAAAAAAAGAAACAGATGGCCCTGTACAAAACCTAACTGACTATGATGATTATTGCACCGTATGGGCAAAAGTTGACTATTTAAAAGGGAAAAAATTATGGTCAGCAAAAGCCGCTAATGTAGAAACAAATGCAGAATTTGTGATTAGGTACAGAAAAGACATTGCAGCTGACATGTTAATAAATTTTGACAACAAAGATTTTGAAATCACATCAATAGCTCCTTTGGATATTAAGAGGACATACCTAGTCATATATGGCAAAGATATTGAAATCATTGAAAGCTAAGGATATAATTATAGCAAAAAGGAGATACATTCATGCAATTACAAAAATTTATTGAAAAGTTCAATTCCAATATTAAAAAAATAGGTAGTGACTTAGAAATAAAAGAAATTAAATCAGATGAAAAAGGAAATTGCAAATCTTTAATTATTACTAAAGATATCGCTATGACTTCATATGAAGAAGAGAATTTACTTGCTGGCATGATAATTATTGGCGGAGGTAAAACAGTTCAAGATTCGATCCAAATACTAAAGGTGATATCTTTAGCGATAGATAGCTATGCGGAACAAAATCAAGAGTGGAGAAATAGCGTGTTAGAAAGACTAGGAATGTTTAATGGAAAGTTTGCCTTTGGCAAAACAACAGAAAGTAGAGGATACAAATTTAAAATACATTCCGTCAAAGGAAAGATTATGTTGTCAATAAATAAAATATGAGCACTTCTCTAATGAGGTGTTTTAGAGGTGATGTATTTGGCAGCTAAAATCAGAATGACAGATAGTGAGACTATAGACGTTTTTCTAGAAGGAATTATATCATCTGCAGAGGCAGTAGAAGAAAACTATCTAAAACGTTCTGCAGAAGTAATCAAGAAGAATATCAAGGATCAACTAAACAGCATAAAGACTTCTACAAATAGAGCAGGACATAAACATATGGCCGATGATGTACAGGCTAATGTAGTAAGAGATAAATATGGGTACAAGGTAGCTAGAATAAAGGGAGGTAAGCGCACAGGTACCAAATGGCATTTAGTTAATGATGGTACTTATAGAAGTGATGCAACCCATTTCATGGATAAAGCAATAGCACAATCTGAATCAGAAGTTAACAAAATATTTGAGGAAGAGATGAATAGAGGAGGGTTCTAAATGGACTTAATAAATCATGTACATTCTATTCTAAGTCCTCTAAATATACCAGTGTTATGGCAACTCAGACCGAAAAATCCTCCTTGCATAAGTTATCACTTCTTTAATGAGCAGGGTATACTTTATGGAGACGGTGAAGAATTGACAGGAAGCATATCTTGTCAAGTAGATATATGGTCAAGAAACAATTTTACAGATATAAAGAAACAGGTAAAGTCAGCCATGAAATCAGCTGGCTTTCTTTTTTCACATGCTGATGAGAATTTTGAAGAGGATGTAAAACTACATCATTGTTTTTTAGTATTTAATTTTTATTATCGAGAAAGTGAGGAATGATAGACTATGAAAAAGGCGTATAGAGTCAATCTTAGGAAACTTGTTTATGCTAAGCTGGAGTCAGATACCCCTACAGGAGTATCCTATAGCGAAGTAAAGAAATTATCAGAGGCTATGCAGATACAATTAACCCCGACTCTTGCTACAGGCACGCTTTATGGAGATGGTGTAAAGCAGTCAGTGGTGACAAAATTAACAGGTATAACTGCAGTTATTGATGCAACTAAGATACCAATTGATGCTAAGGCAGAAATTTGTGGACACACTTATGAAAATGGAGTTTTAGTCGAAAGCGGAAAAGATGTAGCTCCATGGATCGCTATAGGTTATGAAGTGCCACAAGATGTTGAAGGTGTATCGGAGTATGTATGGCTATTAAAGGGTAGAGCGCAACCATATGCCAGTACTGTGCAGCAAGCAACCGATAATATTAATTTCAGCACTGATTCTGTGACAGTGGAGTTTGTGCCAAGGGATTATGATGGTGAGATTAAACGTTTAGCTGATAGTGCAGATGATGCATTTACTGCAGAAATGGCAGCTGCTTGGTTTGGTTCTGTTCCAGGAACAACAGGTGGAGAGTAAGTAAGGCTTAGCCCCTTTACTTTTGACAATAAAAGCTGTAAAATATTGTTAAAAAGTAAAGGGGACTATTAAGGCACTATGGAAAATAAGGAAAAAATTAACAATGTTACTCCTAGACAGATTGAAGATAGGAAAAATATCAAAATAGGATGTTTAACTATAGTTATATTAGCTTGTGTAATAGTATCTTTTTATTACATCCCTGATATTGTGAGTTTTTTCAACAATAGTATGGAAGATGAGATTAAAACTATAGTAGGGAAGAAAAATGTGCAATCTGTGAACTTAACGGGAGTGCTTAATCAGGAACCAGATTTTCTAACAGTGCAGATTATTGTTAGACCCATAATTGATAAAAAACATGCAATAAGGAAGTTTGCGGAGTATGTAGTTGAAATAGCTGAGAAAGCTGAAAAGTATCCAAACATTAATGAAATAAGAATAATAGGGTATGTTGAAACAATAGATAAAAAAGGAAATAAGGGGATTTCAAGATATATCATGTTTACTTCTACGAAAGAAGAAAGGCAAAATGTGAATTGGAAGAAATTCAAAGACTTAGTAGTTGTAGATTATAAAAATATAGATCTAATAGGTAAATTTGAATAGAAACACTTCGTGTAAATGAGGTGTTTTTTTATTTGGAGGGAATGAATATGGCTAGAAAAATAAGTGTAAAACCAGTGGAAAGAATAGAATTAGAGTTTGCTGATGGAACAAAAAAAGATATTTTATTTAGTGCTGCATCTGTAGCAACTCTTGACGAAGAGTTTGATGGTGCATTAAAGGTAGTAAGTAAAATCCAAACACAACCCTACGAAACGGGTGCTAAAATTATATATGCGGGGATGAAGGTGTGTGATGATAGCATAACGTTAGATGAAGTTAAAGCACTTACTGTAGAGATGCCATTTGACATCATAATGGAGCTTATTGAAGAATTTACAAACAACCTGAGTAAAACGATGAATAAAAAGGATATAGGAGCTTTTAAAAAGGATTTTATAAAGGAGATTCTCCAGAACATGAAATAGACTGGGAGAATCTCCTTTATATTTACTGTGTCCACATGAAAATGAGCGAAAAAAGTTTTTGGAATAGCTCATTGGCAAAAATATTTAGCTTAATTGATATTCATTTGGCCGTAAATGGACAAAACGAAGAATCAGCGGATATAACCTCAATGAAACAGATAGAGGGGTGGTAAAATGTCCTCATTTAAGAATTACAGGCGCTCAATCATTTTAGATTTTAATTATGACGAAGTAAAAAAAGGGGTGCCTGATGTAAACAAGCAAATGGCACTCCTTAATGCTGAATTTAGAAAGCAAAGCGAACAGGCCAGTCAAACAGGGAATAGTATGGATAAGCTTGGGGTGAAACAAGAAGCTTATGCAAACAAAGTAAAAATACAGGCAGATAAAGTTGCAATTCTTAAAAAAGAACTAGAGAAACTTGAGAATACAGAAGTCAGAAATGAAAAGGCAATAGCTAATAAAACAATAGCATTAAAAAATGCTGAAACTCAGTTGATGAAATATGAAAAATCACTGGAAGACATAAATGCAGAATTAGGACAGCAAGATAATTTTTTTACAAAAGCAGCTGATAACATAGAAGGTTTTTCAGATAAACTAAAAGCAAATAACATAAACATAGAGGAATTTGGGAAAGGGTTGTACACACTAGGAGCAGGAATGACAGCTGCTATAACGGTACCACTTGTTGCATTAGGAACTATTAGCACAAAGACCTTCATGGATTTTGAAAATGCGTTTACAGGCGTTAGAAAAACTGTAGAGGCAACAGAAGAGCAGTTCAAAGCATTAGAAAAAGGTATTAGAGATATGTCTAAGGAAATTCCATCTTCTGCCGTAGAAATAGCGGGAGTAGCTGAAGCAGCAGGTCAATTAGGTATTGAAACAGAGTCAATATTAGGTTTTACAAGAACAATGATTGATTTAGGCCAAGCTACAAATATGAGTGCTAATGAAGCAGCAACATCGTTAGCTCGATTAGCAAATATAACTCAAATGCCACAAGACCAGTTTGACAGATTAGGTTCTACTGTAGTTGCGCTAGGTAATAATTTAGCTACTACGGAATCGGAAATCGTAAATATGGGGCTTCGACTTGCTGGAGCAGGAAAACAAGTAGGAATGTCAGAGGCACAAATACTTTCGTTTGCTGGCGCTCTTAGTTCAGTAGGTATTGAAGCAGAGGCAGGGGGTTCAGCATTTTCGAAAGTAATGGTAGAAATGCAGTTGGCAGTAGAAAAAGGTGGAGATAAATTAAGAGATTTTGCTAGGGTTTCAGGAATGTCTGCAGGAGAATTTAAGAGGGTGTTTAAAGAGGATGCAACAACTGCCATAATAGCATTTATTGAAGGGTTAGGAAATATGCAAGGACAGGGCAGAAGTGCTATAAAAGTACTTGATGATATGGGCATATCGGAAGTAAGAATGAGAGATGCCTTATTAAGGGCTTCTGGTGCTGGTGATTTATTTACAAAATCAATCGAAACAGGAACAAAGGCATGGGAAGAAAATACAGCACTTACAGAGGAAGCTCAACAGCGGTATGAAACTCTTACTAGTAAAATAGAAATTTTTCTTAATAAACTAAAAGATGTTGCGTTAACTATAGGGGGCAGTATAGCACCTGTACTTAGTGACATGATAGATATTCTAACTCCGATGGTAAATATCGTGGGTTTTCTATTCGACTTATTTTCTAAGCTTCCAGAACCAATTAGGAAAGTTGTTGTTGTAGCCCTTATGCTAGTAGCAGCCATAGGCCCTATACTAGCAATCGTTGGTAAGTTAATGCAAAATGTAGGCAATATAACTGGCAGTTTAAATACTGTAGGGAAAGCAGTTAGCACGCTAACTGGCTTTTTTACTGGATTCAATCCTGTTGTATACAAGACACTTGGCATTATATTACTTGTTGTAGCTGCACTTACAGCATTAGGTATAGTTATAAGTACAATTATGGGTAGAAGTAATGATTTGCAAGCATCTATGAAAAGTGTAGGAGATAGCGTTGGAAATATTAAAATGCCCCAAGTACCAAATATGCCGAGTTATGCAACAGGAACAAGAAATCATCCAGGTGGCTTAGCATTGGTTGGAGAAAAAGGGCCTGAAATAGTAAATCTGCCAAAAGGAGCGCAAGTATTTACTAATGAAGAATCTAAACAAATGTTAAGTGATGACAATAATAATTTTAATCAATCTCAATATGATGAAAGATACGAAAGACTTCTAGTAAGGTTTGATAGAATGATAGCCGCTACTGAAAAGATGCAAAAAGCATATGAAGATAACAGAAGGTTTTCAAGAATGGGTGAGGTTCCAGTGTAATGCGCAAGGAGGTGAGACTAGATGCCAATTATGCAGATAACCACAGGGGAAAATAATCATTATGATAGGCGGTACACTTATGATAGTGCGTATGGAGCTTTGCAGGTACAAATAGGTGGTGCCTATCAAAGTGGTGGTGTAAAAAATGCAGTATTTAGAGGATTCATAAGATTTAACGGATTAACACAACTTCAAAATAAAGTAATTAACAGAGCAACATTAAAATTTCATTTAGATTATCTAACTGAGCTGTTAACATTAAGGATAGGACATGTAACAAGCAACATAAATATAATGTCAATCAACAGCAGCAGTGGTATATCCTGGTCTATTTACGATACAAGAAATATAGCAACATCAAATGTAGGTCAATATGTGAATGTAGTATTAACTGGATTAATTAAAGATTTTGTGAATGGTGTTACACCTACGGACATCATCATATTTCATCATCTTGATAACTACACATATATGGGCTTCGGAGGGGTAGGAGGTTTTTCTTCAGCAAATCCGCCTATTTTGGAAGTTGATTTTGATTACATACAACCCGTTTCTCCAACAAATTTAGTGCCGAACAACATTGCTTTACAAAGAGAAAAAGAAATCAAAGTCCAGTGGGAATTTAGGCCAGCGTTTGCCGAGGATACACAGACAGCTTTTGAATTAGAATACAGCCAAGATGGCGGAGAAAGTTGGACTAAAGTAACAGAAGTTACTCCAAGGACGGATTATACCTTTTCTTATGCTTCGTTAACTACTGGATCCTTACGTTGGAGAGTGAGAACGAGAAATTCTGATAATCTTTGGTCTAGTTGGGTAAATGCCCAATTTACATGGACACAAATTCTCCCAACAAGGCCACAAAATTTAAATCCAGATGGTATACAAACTAACATCTTTCCTACTGCTACATGGGCATATAATTCATACAATGAAGATGATGGACCTACAGCCTTTGAACTGGAGTATAGTAATGATGGGGGAATAACCTATACAACTGTCTTCCAAGTGACAAGTAATATGTCATATGCGTTCCCTATCTCATTAAGAGGTGGATTGATCAAATGGCGCGTAAGGGCTAAGAGTTCATATTTTAATCTCTTTACTCCTTGGTCAGAATATGCATTATGGACCTACACAATACCCCCTCAAAATCCTATCTTTACAAGTGGCACTACATTTCCTACACCAGCTCCTTTGATTACTTGGAGTAGTCCTGACCAAGTATCTTTTGAATTAGAGATTATTAAAAATTCACAGTTAGTTTTTAAGACAGGGGAAAGGAATACGCAGCATAGAAATTACAAAATAGAAACATTTCTTGAAAACTATGAAACCTATACTATTAGACTGAGAGTGAAAAATGCTGTGCCTTTGTGGTCTGAATGGGTAGAACAACAAATATACATTGACTTCGTGCAAACAGATCAACCAAATATTATTGCAACAGAGGATACAACTAAATTTGGTATTAGAATCAAAATAATTAATCCTGTAAGTGGAGTAACAAATGAAGTATGGCGAAGAAAAACGGGTACCACTGCCTGGGTAAGAATAGCAAAGAATATTCCTTTAAATGGCAGTCATAATGACTACATGATAGCTCCTGATGTATTTTATGATTATAGGGTACGGTCTATAGATGAAGTAGGATATAGCGATAGTGATACAGTATCGAGAAGAATGTCTATGGTAGATAGTCAGCTTATGTCTACCACTAATACATCAAAATATGTAACATTAACTTGGAACCCAAGTAAAAGTGAGAAAAAGAATATACAGCAAAAACTAGTAAGATATGCTGGAAGAAATCATCCTTGTATGGTGTGGGGAGACGAGAAAGATTATAGCATGAATGTACGGTTTACCATTAAGGAGGAAGACCTCCTAGCATTAGATGAACTTCACCAGATGAAAGAAACTTTGCTGTATAGGGATAGTAGGGGGAGAAAGCAATATGTAACTATATTAGGTGGAATCAACATTGAAGATGAAATCCCTCATATGGACCTATATGTAGTATCTTTTAACTTGCAGGTAGTTAATTATGAGGAGGCGGTATAGTGCTTTCCTTAGAAAGAAACGGATATAGTGAGGAAGAAGTTAAAGAAATTCTGCATGCTTCAAATAGGCAGGAAGGATTTAGATATAGACTCTTAGATAAAGATGAAATTGAAAAAGGATGGTTAGATACAGTACAGAGGTCAAGGATTAGCTATAGTAGTCTAGCTAAAATTAAAAGAAGTGCAAATATAACAATGATTGAGGATAATACAGTAGATTATCTTAATGATAGGATCCAGCCCTGGATAGATATAACCGCTATGGGGAAAACGGTCAGTTTCCCTATGGGGGTTTTTTTATTAAATTCTCCTAAACGTGAAGATGATAAGAATGTCATTTTTAGAGAGATTGAGGCCTATGATAAACTACAGATTTTAGAGGAAGATAGCTTTGAAGAGCGTTATTTTATACCTGCAGGTGAGAATTATGTCAATGCCATATCTTCAATAATTATGAGTGCTGGGGAGACTTCTATACAAATTACGCCAACTACACTAACTACACTAACAGATAAAGAATTTGATTTAGAGCTTACAAAGCTAGATATTATTAATAAGCTTCTAGAGGAATTAAATTATTACTCCTTAAGAGTAGATGTTGAGGGTAATTATGTATCAGAACCTTACATTGAGCCTAGCGCAAAGCCGATTGATTATGTCTATAGAACAGATAAAAAATCGGTGATTGTTGCTGGAGCTTCTGAAGATATTGACTTGTACAGCGTAAAAAATGTGTTTGTAGTGTTTGTAGATAACCCAGATAAACCGCCTTTAAGGTCTATATACGTGAATGATAATCCTAATAGTATTACATCAACAGAATCGAGGGGGAGGAGATTGGCTGATGTCAGGAGACTAGAGGATATAGCAGACCAATCTGCCCTCGATTCTTACACTAGAAGAATTGCTATTAATGCTACAAATATCTATAGCCATATAACTTTTCCAACAGCGATTATGCCTATGCATGATTACTTAGATACACTTCAAATACAATACTCTCCCCTTGGAGTAAGCGATATATACCAGGAGACATCATGGGAAATTGACCTGCAGGTAGGTGGGGAGATGAGGCATACAGTTAGAAAGGTGGTATATCTATGACTACGTATAAAACAGCTACAGTTTTTAATATCAATGCCCAAGGAATACGTGTCACTTTTGCTGGTGAGACTACCCCAACATTAAAAAGATATAAAAGATTAAGTAGCTATAGCCCTACAGTAGGTGATAGGGTCCTGATGGTAGAAGTCAGTGGAACATATATTATACTTGGGAAGATAGAATAGAGGTGATAGTATGAAGGAATTTAATTTAACGTTAGGTGTTATGGAGGCTCTCAAGGTTCTCCCTTTTGAAATAGTGAGTCAAGATTTAAACAGCAACAAACTCAATATAACTCTTGTTAAAGATGGCACCCTAGAACCTTATACGCTATCCGGAACAACCGTAGTACTATATTTTAAGCGTGAGGATGATGAAAGGTATCAGCAGTATGCAACGATTACTAATGCAGCACAGGGACAGATAGAGATTGTTCTTGATGTAGATATAATTGCAAAGAGAGGAAATGTATTTGCTGAGGTAGCTGTTTATACTGGTGAAGAAATGAAATGTACCAGTCAGTTATTCGGCTTTAGGGTTAGAGATAGCATTAATAATGCTGAAACCCATGTGTCAGGCAATGCTTTACCTGATTATCGTAGGGAAATGCAAAGACTAGAAACCATTTTAGATAATCTAATTATTTCAGCTGGAGACAGTAATCCTGAAATCGTTGCTGCTAGGTATAGTTTTCTAGAAGGTATGACATTTACCACACTTGGAGATAGACTTGATTTCATTGAATCAAAAACTGAGGGACATATTAATAAAAAAATTGAAAATGAAGGCATTCATGGAATTAGAGTGGAAGAAGGAGAACTTGAATTTCTTGTAGACAATGTTTGGAAGAGAGTTTCAGGAATGGAACCACATGGCAATGATTTTCATGATCCTGCTTTCGAAACCAAGGCCGACGCTGATGCGCATAAGGCAGAAAGTGCGTCTAAACATATTAAAGAAAGCGGAAGTAATGCAAATGGAAAATATATTAAGTTTGATGATGGGACAATGATATGCTCAATTAAAGATTTTCGATTAAACACTATAAACGGTAGTAGTGGTGCAACTGACATACGAAACACATGGACATTTCCTGCATTGTTTGTAGATAACAATATAATTGTACATATGACAGGTGGTACAGCAGCTAGATTAGGTTCGGAAACACAGACTTCTGATTCTTTTGTTATTGCAGGATCTACAAGAGCTGTACCTACGCCTTCGACCTGTATATGCAGTGTATTTCAGAGAGAAATTGATTTTTTTGCTGGTAATTATATTGATCAGCATTTGTTAGCAACAGGGAGGTGGAAGTAATGATTAGCTTAAATCACACTCCACAAAGAGCTGAGATGAAAGCAGAATATGTAATAGAAAATGATGTTTTAACAGTGACTATTGGTGAATCAACAGAAATATTTGATTTTACAGGACTATCAGAAGGCATAGCAGAGGAAATAATTGTTGAAATATTACCTATTAACCCTATTGTATCAGCAGAAAAAACAGGCGATGTAATCACTGTAACTGTAATTAGGTTTTATGATGCAGAAGAAAAGCACTTATTTGAGGCAGGTGAAGTTAATGAAGATTAAGTGGAAGACTAAATCTCAAATAGAGCAGGAAAAATTAGAACAAGAACAAAAGAAAGCTAAAAAAGAAAAGTTTAAAGGTAAGAGTTTATTAGCTAAAGATAAAGACGAATTACTAGAACAAATAGCAAAGGACTTAGGTTATCTTTAAGTCGGATTAGGAAATTTTTGCGACATAAATTAATGGTAAAATCTTCTTAAAATGGTTGTTTTCGGAACATATGTTTGGTATAATATAGGTAGTATCAAAAACAGAGAAAAGAGCCGCAACTCGGACAAAGTTAACCGGCTCTTTTCAATACCATCTCACATAGGAGATTTGCCTATATTATACCATCATTTTACAATTTAATCAATAAAAATTTAGTCTCCTATGTGAAGAACATAGGGGGAGATTGTATTGAAAAAAGAAGAAGCTATTATTAGAATCGTAGGGAAAATTGACTTAGAGTACGATGGCATAGTAGATCAACAGAAGGTTAGATCCATTATTGAAGAAGTTTTATATGATTATGAACTTGTCTCAACGTCTAGAGAGCTTGTTATTGTTAATGATATGCATGATAAGATCATGTTATATCTAGCAACTAGGAAAATTGATGGACTGGCAAAGAGAACGCTTGAGGCATACAGCCGGCATTTAAACAGATTTGCCCATTATATGAGGAAGAATATTGAAGATATCAATGCTATGGATATCAGAATGTACTTAGCCTCATATTCTAAAACTGGTGTGAAAAATACAACTCTAGCAACGGAAATTAACTATCTAAGAGGATTTTTTAAATGGCTAAAAAGCGAAGAATACATTGATAAAAATCCTATGGACAAAATTAAAACAATTAAAGTCGAGAAGAGATTAAGAGATGCTTTAACTATTGAAGAATTAGAAAAGATTAGAGATGCTTGTGAAACTTATCGACAACGTGCCCTTGTTGAATTTTTCTATTCTACTGGATGTAGATTGGAAGAAGTAGAGAAGTTAAATAAAGAAGATATTGATTGGCAGAATTTAAAACTTAAAGTTATAGGCAAAGGCAACAAGCAAAGGGTTGTATATCTTAGTCCTAAAGCTAAAGTATACATCCAAAAGTATCTTATGAGTAGATTAGATACTTGCGAAGCTTTGTTTGTAACAGAAAGAAACCCTATATCAAGACTAGGTAGGAGAAGTATTCAGAGAGAGTTCAATAAATTAGCTAATTTAGCAGCATTATCTAGGAGAGTCTATCCCCATCTGATGAGGCATACGACTGCTACAAACTTGTTAAATGGAGGTGCTGATTTAGTTACTGTACAACAGGTATTAGGACACCAAGATCCATCTACTACTTTAGTGTATGCGAAAATTTCTGACAAAAACGTCGAACATGAATATAGAAAAAACATGATCCAATAACACCCTCAGGGGTGTTATTTTATTTTTAAGAAAGCAGGTGAAGAGAATGAATCCATTAATAGTTATCAGTGCCGGTCATGGAGGAAGTGATCCAGGAGCGGTTGCAAATGGAATGCTCGAAAAAGACTATACGCTTTTAATTTCTTTGTATCAGTATAAAAGATTCAAAGAGTCAGGGGTACCTGTTTCCCTTGTAAGGGATTGGGATATTGCTTTAGGCAATGTACTAAGAGCATCAATGGTTAAAAATAGTGGTGCTAAATACTGCATAGACAATCACTGCAATGCTGCAGTTAGCACTTCTGCTCAAGGGGTAGAAGTAATCCACAGTATCCATAATGATGGTAAGCTAGCCCATGCTATAGTAGAGGCTTTAGCAGCAGAGGGCATACCTAAAAGGGCAACACCTGTTTATTGTAGATCATTGCCTAATAATTCTAAGCAGGATTATTATTTTATGCATCGATGGACAGGCAATGTTCAGACCAATATCATAGAATATGATTTCATTTCAAATACACAAGGAGCACAAAGGATAAAGGAAAATTGGGAAAGATATGCTGAAGCTGTAGTTAGGGCTTATTGTTTATTCCTTAATATTCCTTATAAGGCACCTATAGTAAAGGTAGATAATGACCCTATCTTAGAATGGGCTAAGAGGCAAGGCTATAATATTGCTAAAGCTGATGACAAAATAACCTATAGGGAATTATGGGAAGTCCTCTACGGAACATTACAGATAGAGGAACCGAAAGAGAAACCGAAAGAAGAACCAAAGGGGGAACTAAGAGAAATGAAACATTACAAAATTGCTTTAACTGACGTTGTGGAAGTAGATCCACTGGCCCTAAAAGTATCCGTACAGGACATGGTCGCAAACAGAATTAATTTATCTAACTTTGTTACCAGCGGGTATCAGTGGCACCATGAAAATGGAACTACTTATCCTTTGGGGATATTGGTTAGCGAAGGAAGAGTTATAAATGATAGACAGCCTCATGGTAAACCAGCAGGAACATTAATCGTATACAAGAACGGTTCTGTAGCGGTTAAAGAACTCTTAAGCATTAAAGGGGAAAAAGATGTATGGTTTGCGGTAAGCGGGTGCGGAATCCTGCCAACTATCAATATGGCATCAGCAGGGTTTGTAGGGGCATACTCTGATATTGCTAGGAGTACGGATCGTCCAGTGATTGGTTATAATCCGGAAAAGAAAAAGATAGTTATTGCAGTAAGGCCTAGCAGCGACATTAACAGAGGACAGTTAACACTTAAAAATCTAGGGTGCACGATGGGGATCACCTTGGATGGTGGGGGATCTACGGTATTAAAGGTAGGTGGCAAATTAATAAAATCAACTACAAGACGATTATATTCTGTAATCACTTGGTAAGGAGGGATAAAATGAACTATAAACAAATCATTAACACAACAATAGCAGCCCTTGGAACGACTTTAACGTACTTAATAGGAGGGTGGGATGCTATCTTGAAGATTTTAGCTGTCTTGATGATCATTGACTATTTGACAGGACTAATGAAGGCATATAAAAACAAGAATGTAGCAAGCGACATTGGATTCAATGGCCTGTTAAAAAAGGCAGCTATATTATTAGTAATTATATTAGCACATCAACTAGACTTAGTCATTAATGGAGATACGCCTATTTTTAGGACAATAGCTTGCTACTTTTATATAGCCAATGAGGGAATCTCTGTGACTGAGAACGTGGCCTTGCTGGGTGTCCCTTTACCAAGTGGGATTACAGAAGCTTTAAATAAATTAAAGGAAAGCAACAACTAAGCAACTAAGGCTGGGGAAACCCAGCTCTCTTATTTTTGCCCTTTACACAGAACATATGTTCTGATATAATTATAGAAAGCATTGCAAATGGCTATTATTCAAGATTTAAAAGGGGGATCTCTATGATTAGTAATAAGCAGCTTCAAATATTAAAAGCCATATCTGAATATATCAAAGCTAATGAAATTAGTCCTACAATAAGGGAGATTTGCAAGCTAGTAAATCTGAAATCTACTGCTACTGTATCTAGTCACCTAGTGACATTGCAGAAATTAGGGTATATAGAGAAAATCCAAGCGAGCCCTCGAGCAATTAGGTTAACAGATGATGGAAAGCAAACTATAGCTTATCAAAGTTAGTTTTTGTCGGAATTTTTGTGAAGGAATTACCCATCAAATGACTAATACATATAGTATACTAAAGATAAGGTGGGGTATTATGGAGGTTAAGAATAAACTTAAAGAGATCCGTATGAAAGAGTACATGTTGAACCAAAAAGAGTTTGCAGAGCTCCTAGAAATAAATTATAGACAGTATAATAAATATGAAAATGAAGTAGTACCTTCTTTACAGATAGCATTACATATAGCAAAAAAATTGAATAAACCATTAGAAGAAATATTTTACCTAGAATAATCTAGGTAATTTTTTTGCGGAAAAATCCATCAAGACAAACATTTAATCTATCATAAAGGCATATAATAAACTATACATTAGATTATACACTTGACTAGCACTTTCCTATACACACGGAACGACTAAAAGAATAGGCATTTTACTTAACTATAAAGCATTTTTGAAAGAAGTATAGGAGGGAACCGAGGGAAGCGTAGCGAGCGAGGGACCGACTAGGTGGTCGCAGGATTTTTTCTCTTGGAGCTACCAGCAGGACAGATGTAGAAAATAATAAAAAGGGGGCATATGGCATGGATAAAATCAAGATTGACCCTACTAAAGAAAAGAATGTGTTTAGTATTATTCCAGATATGGAGCAGGAGAAAAAGAAGATTCAGGGAGATTATAGTTTATTACACTTAGGAATTTCTAGTATAGTGCTAGGAGTTGCGATGAATAGTTTTTTACCTATTACTCCATTGGTTTATATCTTTTATGGAATAGGTATTGGAAGCACGGCTTTTCATGTAACAGCTAAAAAGCAATTAAAATATGAAACATTACTAAAACACTGTAACTTGTACAAAGGTGATATGTTACCGCAACTACATGAAAAAAAGAAAACTAGTTATGGTTATTGTTTAAGGTTTAGTCTGCCGCCAGGGCTAAGCAGTGATGATTTTAAAAACAAGAAAAAGGCCATAGAACAATTTTTAGACCGTAGGGTGGAAATAAAGTATGCTCATAAAAACATCCTCCTAGAAATTTATGAGAAAGAGCTCCAAAGAGATTATAATTTTGAGGTTATAGAAACAAAGGGCATATTAGAACTTGTGATAGGTCATTCCTATAACGGCCCTATCACGGTTAACCTTTTAGATGGTGAGCCTCATATGTTGATTGCTGGAGAGACGGGAGCAGGAAAGTCTACCGTATTAAGAGCAATTCTAACTATCTTAATATTAACTAAAGATCCTAACAATGTAAAACTCCATTTAGTGGACCTTAAGCGTGGAGCAGAATTAGGCATATTCCGCAAATGTGAAATGGTTAATAGTTTTAGCAAAACACCAGAAGAAGCCGAAGGGCGACTATACAAAATATTAATGGAAGTTGAAAGAAGATATGATTTATTTGCTCAATATGATTGTGTAGATATCAAAGAGTATAACAAGAAATTTAAGACTAAAAAGTTATACTACCAATTAGTTGTTATAGATGAGTTTTCAGAGCTGAAAAAGGAAAAAGACAGTTTAGGGATTATTGAACGATTAGCAGCTATGGCTAGAGCCTGTGGCATTCATTTACTTATTAGCACTCAGAGACCTTCGGCAACTGTTATCAACGGTGATATAAAAGCTAACGTCTCAGTTGTGTTAGGCCTAAAAACCATGAACGATGTTAACAGCAGAATAGTTATAGATCATGATGGTCTGAGCGATCTAAGAGGTAAAGGACATGGTATTCTTAAGCATAAAGGAAAAGAAATAGAGATACAATCTATGAACCTACAACCATATCAAGCCAGAGACCTATTAAAGGATACCTATACAAAGAAGGATGATAAAAATAATTTTGAGCCTAAGAAACAGAAAACTGTAGCTGGAGAAGTAGAGAACTTTGATTTTCTAAAAGTATTCAAAGGAGATAAATATTAGCATGGTAACCAAAAGGGATAAGGCTGCATTAGACTTTATCTCAAAGTTTCAAGTAGCCAGCACAAGCACATTAAAGGAATTGTTTTATCCAAGTCTAAGGGTAGCCCAAAGGCGATTGAGTACATTGGTTGAGCATGGAGAGATAAAAAGAGAAAGAGAATATATCAATAACGAGTATATCTATTTTATTAAAAAACCAAAGCAACTAAGGCATAGGTTGCTACTCACAAAATTTTATAAGGCTATCTACAACAAAATTGATATAGTAAGCTTTGAAAATGAAGTCATAATAGACAATATAAGGCCTGATGGTCTACTAGCCTACCGATATAAAAACAAGGGCTATATCGCCTTTGTAGAGGTACAGATAAGTAATGTTCCACTAGACCTAGATAAATACAAAAGATTGCTAAAAACAGAGCGATATAAAAACTATTTTCCAGTTTTTCCAAAACTCATAGCTATTACTAATCAGAATGCACCCCAGATAAAGGATTTTGAAATCATTAAAATTAATGAAGATATGTCTAATGCTGGGAAATTGATAAAATAAGGGGGATAGGATATGCTTAGGAAAATCTGTGCTGTGGTTTTAGTAGCAGTAGTATTGAACGTAGTCTCTTTTCAAGCTTATGCAGAAGTAGAATATAATGGAGAAACTTATGATGATAAAACCTTTCTAAAGATGGTCAATCTAACCTTAGAAGATTGGTTGGAAAAAGATGAATGGGACTTTTTAGGAAAGAAGCAGGGAGCCTTGATGGGGATCCTGAGGGTGATGTATATAGGAGAGGAGTACTATAATGATGATGGTTTAGTCAAGACACTAACAGGCATTAGGAGAGGAGCACAATTCGACAAGGCTACAGCTAAAAATCAAATAAAGTTAACGAGTAAACAACTAGAAGATAATAAATTAATCTATGGAGCTTTAGTAGCTGGGGTAGGTGGCGGAATATGGGGAGTAAAAACGTACATGAGTATGAGTATTGAAAAAAAGGCAGGGTTAATGAAATCTTTAATGAGCGGTAATCCTAATAAAACTTTTAAGATGCTAGTGAAGTATGGTAGTAAGATTAAAAAGTAGGATTGATACATCGTTTAAGAAGTTATTAAATTTCAGTTATAACTATCGCACAACTAACAAACTTAAATAAAACTATTGAAAATACAATATTACTAATTCTCAAAAAGATAATTATTTCTTATCAAAAAAGACTGTTCATATATGGATATGGACAGTCTTTTAGTTTTCTTTGATATTCTATAATATACAATGAACTTACCCTGTAGAAGATGAACTAAGTTTCAAAATATGTAGAATAACAAATAAAAATATCATTTTCCCGGGAAATATAGTCTGTGCAATTACGCATCTTGTCGAAGAACCTACATTAGTGGTTCAACTTCCTTTCTAACGCCTGAACATTTCTTGTTAAGGAATCTATACTATTATTAAGCTCTTGCAGTTCATCACCTAAGCCTTCGCTTTTTAACCTGCCATTGTTATTATCCACCATTAGCATTTCCAAAGCTGATAGATGCTCCTTAGACTTATCAATATTTTTCTTTAACGCATCCAATTGATCAGCAATGCTTTGTATGTCTTTGTAATTTTCCATAAATTTTCTCCCTTCTATTTAAAGCTAATTTCTATCTATATTATTTACCTACAACAAAATAAAATACAAAAGAAGAACAAAAAAATAGGTAATTTCTAATTGTATATGAGCGTTCTATTTCATATATATAAATATCTTAAAAAATATAATCTTATCTCTGTAACAAAATACCTAAAGGGAAGTAGGGGGAGTTTTGATTGAAGATTATTGTCATTAAAAAAAAGTGGATTATACTGACTGTAACAATTTCCATAATTGTAGGAGGTTGTTTAGGGATTTGGCAATATTACAATAGTAGGGTAGCAGCAACATTTTTACCTAGCCTTACAAAGGTAATTGTTTTAGATCCTGGCCATGGAGGGGTAGATCCTGGAGCTGTTAGTAAAAATGGTGTAGTAGAAAAGGATATTAATCTAGCTATTGCTTTACATTTAAAGGGATTTCTAGAACAGAGTGGTGCTATTGTTATTATGACTAGAACTGAGGATAAAGGCCTCTATTCTTCAGGTGGAAGTATCAGGCAAAAGAAAAATGAGGATCTTAGGAATAGAAAAGAAATTGTGGAAAACAGCAATGCAGATATATTTATTACTATACATCTCAATGCTTTTTCACAAACCCAGTACTATGGTGCTCAAACTTTTTATCCCAAAGGTAATGCTGAAGGAAAAAAACTGGCAGTTAAAGTTCAAGAAGAACTCATTAATACTTTAGATAAAAATAATAAGAGGGTGGCTTTAGAAAAGGAGGGTATTTACATTATAAAAGGATTAGATATACCAACCGTCTTAGTAGAATGCGGTTTTCTATCTAATCCTCAGGAAGAAAAGCTATTACAGAAAGCTAGTTACCAAAAGAAGATTGCTTGGGCTATCTATATAGGAATACAAAGATACTTTTCAGAAGGCCCTTAAAAGCTGTGGATAAAAACTGTGGATAATGTTGATGAAATTAATATTAATAATAGATACATTGATTTTATCAATATAGAGATTAAATAACAGCATTATGTCATGTGGATAAATTGTTATTGACAATGTAGATAATATGTAAGGTCTATATTGTTTTTCCTGGAATAACCATGTCAATAATTCCAATAACGATGGCCCCTATAATAGCCCCTAAAAAGGTTACTGTCATTGCTGGTACTACAAATTGGCTAATATAGATAACAACTGCTGCTACTAAAAAACCCACTATTCCACGACCAAAAGGAGAAGCATCAAAATTAAAGACCCTTTCTATTAGGTAGTTAATAATAGATATAGCTAATGCTGCGAATACAACACCCCAAAGGCCTTCTATTCTAAATCCTGGTGTGATAAAGGCAGCTATAGCTATAACAATAGCTGAGATAATAAACCTCAAAAACAATTTACCCCAACTAGGGGCATCTTGGGTACGATTAGGATTTCTTTCTTCAGACATAATAATACCTCCATTTTTAAAATTATAATAATTGTTTAAACACTATAATGATACAAGGTTCAAAGTAGTTATAGTGCTTTCTTTAACTATAGCATCTGCACTAAAGCCTTATTTTATTCATTTTTGAATAGGAGGTTAAGGACTTTAGAAATAAAGAAAGGAGATAAGAATGAAAAATAATTTTTTTGTGGTTACTTTAAGAAAAAAAAAGATAGTTTATTTTATGCTAGCTTTGCTGGCATTGGTCATTCTGTTGCTAACAGCTGGGGAATTACAAAACAAAAGATATGATACATTAGGAAATAATTATAAAAAAATAGCAATGGTTTTTATTCAAAGGCAACCAAGGGTAATGAAAGGGCAGGTAGCTATTATTATTGATGACTTTGGAAACTTAGGCAATGGTACCAAAGAAATGTTAGCCATTGATCGCCCTTTAACCTGCGCTATAATTCCATTTTTACCATATACAAAGGAAGATGCAGTACTGGCCCATGGAAATGGGCATGAAATTATTATTCATATTCCCATGGAGCCCCATGTAGGAAATCCAAAATGGCTAGGGGAAAAGGGAATCACTACTAATCTATCTACAGAGCAAATCAAAACAATTATCAGGGAAGCTGTTGAGGAAGTACCTTTTGCTGTAGGGGTTAATAACCATATGGGTTCTAAGGCAACAGAGGATAGCAGGGTGATGGCTGCAATTATACAGGTAGTAAAGGAAAATAATATGTACATAGTAGACAGCAAAACCAGCATAAACTCCGTAGTTAAGAAGATTGCTGAAGAATATAATGTGCCTATTCTGGAAAGAGCTGTGTTCTTAGACAATGAAAAAAGTGTTGGAGCTATCAAAAAACAATTAAAAACCTTAGGAGAATTGGCTATTAAAGATGGTTCAGCTATAGGAATAGGCCATGTAGGTCCTGAAGGGGGAATTATAACAGCCACTGCCATAAAAGAAATGATACCCCAGCTAGAGAAGATGGGGATAGAGATTGTACCTGTATCCCATCTCACTAAATGATAACAATGATAACAATGATAACAATGATAACCAAGACTATAGTATATAGATTATGAATGTAGCATTGACTATTTTAGTGGAATTTCTTTATTTTTGGATGTGGGTGCAAAGTTAATTGGACTGAAATTTGTTATTTCAAACTTTATAGAGCTAATAGGAGAATAACAATTTAAAGAAAGAACTACTAAAGTGCCGGTAGTTCTTTTTCAGTGGACATGGAGAAGATTCATCTAATTCAAAAAATACTAATGAAAAGCTTCTTTAAAAACTCAGTTGTTGTTTAGTATTTTTTAGTATAAAGAAGGAAAACCATAAAAGGCGTCGAAATTAATAGAGGTTGGCAAAAAATGAATATTTTTAAATTTCAAACAAATAACCTGTCAAAAGAGGGATTATTATGAAGATATCTATCAGAAACAAAATAACGATTATGGTATTGATACTGATATTAACCTCTGTTTCGACGTTAGGAATTATGGCCTATAGAAATGCTAAAGCAGTATTAATAGAAGATATGGGTTCCAAAAGCTATAATATTGTAAGTAATATTTATGACTACTTTCTAAAAAACTTTATGGAAAGTATGGAGTATGTTGTAGACTACTGGGCAGAGTATGAAGATATTATAAATTATCAAAATATGCCGGATCAACCGAAAATGGTTACAGACATACCAGAGCATTTCAAACCTATCGGAAGCATGTGGAAGGGATTTATTGCGGCAAATCCAGACATAGCTTGGATATACCTAGGGGTTGAGGAGGATGGGTCCCTTCTATTAAGTCCGCTAGACCCAACTATGCCACAGAATTATGATGCTAGAGAAAGAGATTGGTATATAGATGCAGTAAACAATCCTGGAGAAACCATCTGGACGGAGCCCTATCTAGATGCAGGTGATTCAGGGGCAGTAGTTGTTACGGTAGCAAGGGCTGTTATAAGAGATGAACAAATTGTAGGAGTAATAGGTGTTGATATTAAGCTTGAGAAGTTTTCGGAAATTATAAAGTCCTTAGTTTTTGGTGAAGAGGGTTATCTGATGTTGATAAGCAATGACGGGGACATCTATGCCCATCCCGATAAAGATTTATTAATGAAAAATGTAATGGGAAAGGAATGGTTTTCTAAAATATTAATAGAGGAAAATGGCACAGACCTATTTGTATCCACTGAAGGAGAAGATACAGTAGTAGCTTATTTGACAGTCCCCAAAACTAACTGGAGGTTGGTGGGCCTATCTAAGATAGATATAAATGGTATGATAATGTCTATTAGAAATAAAGGTATAATTATAGGTATTATCAGCATAATTATAACCTTTTTATTAGGATATATCCTTTCACGGATTGTAACAAAGCCAATTGAAGAAATCATGAAGGTTATACATAGTATATCAAAGGGTGAAATGGGAATCCGTGCAAATATTAAATCAAGGGATGAGCTCAATATATTAGGGAATAAATTTAATGAAATGCTGGAGGAGATTGAAGAACTACTGGAGGAGAGAAACCTACATGTAGAGGAGCTGACCAAAAAAAATCAAGAAATTATGCTGCAGCATGATGAGATATTGGCTTTTTCACAGCAGGCAGAAGCAATGAATGAAGAGTTAAATAGTCTTTTAAAGGAAATCAGGAAGAATTATTTGTCTACAGTAAAAGCACTGGCCAATGCAATCGATGCAAATGATCAATATACTCGAGGTCATTGTGAACGAGTCAGAAATATATCCATCTCCATAGCCAGAAGTATGAACTTGAATCAGGTGGATATAAATAATTTAGAATTTGCCAGTCTGCTTCATGATATAGGGAAGATAGGTATACCTCCTTCTATTTTAAATAAGGAAGGGAAGTTAACTGCCGAGGAATATGCAGTTATTCAAAAACATCCTAAAATTGCCTTCGATATTTTGTCTGATGTGGACTTTCTAAAGAATAGTAGAGAAATTATTTATCATCATCATGAAAGAGTTGATGGCAAGGGATACCCCCAACAATTGACGGGAGAAAAAATGAGTTTACCTGCCAAGATTCTAGCGGTAGCTGATGCCTATGATGCTATGACTAGTGTAAGGCCCTATAGACAAACTCCTATGACAAAGGAGGAGGCTATTAAAGAACTCTCCATATCTAAGGGAACCCAGTTTGATACTAAAGTGGTGGATGTATTTACAAATATTTTACAACAAGAAGAAATAAATATAGATATTGTAACACAAAAATATATTAGTTAGGCAGCAAAGCCCTAAGGAATTTATAAAGTTTCTTAGGTCTTTTAAAATTTTTATAGAAACCAAAGTGTGAAAAATAAGTTTAGGTTAATACTTCATACCTAAAATTACCTCGTATGCTAGAATCGATTGAAGAAAAAATAAAAATGAGGTGATGATTGTGAAAAGAAAACAAATTAAAAAAGGTGTCGATAAAAATTTCTTCAATGAAATGAATTATGAGCTTGCTGGAGACATTGGTGCGATTGATCATGAAGAAATGGTAAATAACGAGAAACTAATTACAGGAAAAAAACCAACAATAAAACCTACTCCAATCAACAAAAGAAAAAAATAAGCACTAGAACTTATGAAGAAACCATCCTAATTTTTTTGGATGGTTTCTTATCTTTTAAAATTAAGTAAAGTAAAATTTCTATACTATTGAAATTTATTGTATTCTAGCTCATAATAGAATTAGACTAAAAAAATTTCTAACAAATGCTAGATAAAGTCTTAGTAATATACCCTAGATAAAAATTGTTTATAACAAAGAAAAGGAAGGTACTTATGTGTGAAGAAAACATTACTAGAATAGATTTAGATGGCAAGGAAATAATACTCATCGGAACTGCCCATGTATCTAAGCAAAGTGCAGAGGAAGTAAAAGAGGTCATCGAAGCTGAAAGACCAGATTCTGTTTGTGTAGAACTAGATGGACAAAGATATCAAGCTATCGTAGCAGAAAACCAATGGAAAAGTATGGACATTTTTAAGGTTATTAAGGAAAAGAAAGCTACCTTTCTTTTAATGAACCTTGTCATATCCTCTTTTCAAAAACGATTGGCAAAGCAATTTGGGATTAAACCTGGACAAGAAATGATTCAGGGGATAGAATCTGCTAAAGAAATAGATGCCCACTTGGTGTTAGCGGATCGAAATATTCAAATAACCTTTTCACGAATTTGGCATGGAATAGGACTAATGGGAAAGGTTCAACTGCTCCTGCAGATTTTCTTTAGTATTTTCAATGACGAGGATATTTCAGAAGAGGAGCTAGAAAAACTAAAGTCTCAGGATATGCTTAATTCCATGCTTGATGATTTCACTAACTCCTTTCCTAAGTTAAAAATTCCCTTGATTGATGAGCGGGATCAGTATTTAGCTCAAAAAATCAAGGAAGCCCCAGGAAACAAGATTGTTGCTGTTTTAGGAGCTGCCCATATTCCTGGTATTAAAGAAGAAATTAAAAAAGAACATGATTTAATGGCTTTATCCCAGGTTCCTGCCAAATCTAAAGCCCCTAAAATTGTTGGTTGGACAATTCCATTGTTAATTCTTGGTATTATCGGCTATACTTTTTATACTAATCCTTCTGCTGGTATTAATCAAACAATGAGCTGGGTATTATGGAATGGATTTTTATCGGCAATTGGGGCAGCAATTGCCTTGGGACATCCCTTCTCGATTATTACTGCCTTTGTTATAGCTCCACTGAGTTCTTTAAATCCATTACTAGCAGCTGGTTGGTTTGCAGGGATTGTTGAAGTTTATATACGACGACCTAATGTTGAAGATTTTGAGGCTCTATCAGAAGATGTTTTTACCATCAAAGGATTTTGGAGAAATAAGGTGACACGCATTCTACTTGTAGTTACCCTCACAAATTTAGGTAGCACACTAGGAACAGTCATCGGTGGAGCCGATGTAGTTCGTTTATTCATTAGAACAATTTGGGGAGGTTAGGGTCATCCAGTGGATGACTCTTTTGTGTTTGCGAGGCATGTTGCCGAGCCGATGGTTTGAAAGAAAACCTGCCACCTAGCTAATGGGAAGGCAAGCTGTAGGCAAGGGCGTTTTCGGTGACGAAAGGGTCTGAAGGAAGCTGATGGCGGTTGCTGGAACGGAACGCAAGTGAACCAAAGCTGGCACATATGGTGGATAACCCTTCACAAAGTGGGAACGTCCTAAAATTAGCTTAGCCATATGTGTTAAGATGGTCGTTTAAGTAACAGGTGGAGCAACTTAACCTCGGAAGTACTGTACTCGAAGCTGTAGGTTTTACCTACAAGCGAAAGCAAGGGGTAAAATGAGGGTGCAGTATGCAGATGAAGCTGTAGTAGTGAGTAAACCTATACCAATGAAAGCTAGTAATAGACTGGAGGACAAAATATAGGTGACACATGGCAGAGTCCATGTGGCTATC
>NZ_FNFP01000011.1 GCF_900100845.1 Natronincola ferrireducens
ATTGTACGAACAAATGTTCAAGAATTACATAATTTTATAATAGAATTACTATATATAATAAAATTTAGGTTTGTTTGCAATTTTTAATTATAATACATTTTACAAGTGCACACAACTATAAGGACTTATTAATTGATAAGAATTGAAAGCAAGATCAAAAAAATAAAGGATATATCTTTAGCTAAGAGTTCTACCCTTTATCTTTATTCATATATTTTCTTATTCTTTGGATGTCTTCTATTAAATCCCTAATTTCTTGTAGGTTACTATACTTTACTATCACCTCAAAACTAATCACCCCAAACATATAAAACACCGTCGTAAACGATTGATAAGAGAATTTACTTAACAAATGCTCTGAAATACCATACAAAAAAATAATCACCGCCAAGGAGAAGAAACAAGCAGGTCAATTCCCTCTGTTTCTTCAAGGCTTACTTACATAGAAAAAGTTTATGTAGGTAGGGGAGACAAGAACATCGAAGCTAGAGGGACCTACTGGAAGAGGGAAGGGGTTTTTCTTATCTCTGGAAGATGGATAGGAAGAATCAAAATACTATAAACAAGGTTTATTTGATTATATATCTGTTGAAGATTGAGTTTGTCAGAAATTCAATCTATTACTTGGTTCATGGAGCATTTTAAAAGCAAGTTTCTATGCTTTAGAAAGACTATTGAATAAAATGGCTTAGGAAATAAATAGACATCTTTAAAATTTTTTAAAATCGACAATAGGTGACATTAATTGCATTAAAATTATAGTACTATTTTCCTAAGAGATAATACCTGAGAGGGAAAGAGGTCAATTAAATGTAGGACATGCATTGGGAATTTAAGTGTAGAGAACTGTAGTACCATTACAATGATTTGTTTTTAGCCATTGATTAAGAACTCAAAATTATAAATTTATGTTTTGTTTTTAAAGTGCGGCCTAAGAAGAAATGCATAACAATACCACTAATATAGGAGGAAAAGATTTTATGGATTTATATAAAAATAATTTAACAGCAATTTTGACTGTGCATGGGAAAATATTTCAAATACCCTCTTTTCAACGTCCTTATAAATGGGATACAACCCACTGGAATGACCTATTTAGTGACATAATTAGAGCTTATGAAAAGCAAACTGAACATTTTATGGGAACTATTGTTCTTCAGAAAAATGGGCAAGGTGAAAATCTACGAATAGTTATTGATGGTCAACAGCGATTGACGACAATATCAATATTTTTATTGGCTTTTGCTAAATGGATAAAAGTATACAATAGCGGAAATGATTATTTGATTAATACTACGATAAAAAACTTTTTGATAACTAATCAATTTGATGGCACAGAAATCTTCAGAATAACCTTAAGTAATAAACATAATAATAATCAAGATTATCAGAACATGATTAATAGTTTCTACAAACCATCAGTTTTAAATGTTTCTACTAAAAGTATTTTTATAGAAGCTATAAATTACTTTTATAATCAGATAGATATGTTTTATGATGCTATAAAAGATGATATTGCTATAAGTGATTTTGTAAGTAGAATTTTTTCAGTAACAAGTGATAAATTAAAGTTTGTTACTATCGAACTTGAGAAAAATGAAGATGCAAATATGATTTTTGAAACATTAAATTCAAGAGGTAAAAACTTAATTGATGGAGAGTTAATTAGAAATTATATTTTTATGCACCCTAAAATAATAGATGCAGAAGAGATATACTTCAAATACTGGGAGCCAATTGAAGATCACTTTGAAAATTTAGAAAAAGAAAAGGTGTCTAATATCTCTGAATTTATTAGGTTCTTCCTTTATGCCAATACCAGTGAAATAAAAAATATAAGAAGTAATCGCATATACTTAGAGATGAAGGAATATCTTGATGATTATCTAAGTCAGCACAGTGTACCAGAGTTATTGAAGAAGCTTAATAGCTATAAACTGTATTATAACTATGTGATATTTCCAGATGAATTACCAGTTAAAAATTTTTCAGAAAAAATACAAATAAGTTTACATTTATTAAAGTACTTAAATACATATGTCTATACCCCCATACTTCTTAAACTATTTGAACAGTATGGTAATAACGTTATTTCACTAAAAACCTTTGAAGAGCTAGTATTATTAATTGCTTCATATTCAGTTAGACTGTCCATAAATGGCAAGAAAGTAGCAAATAAAATTATATCTGAGGTTATATTGTCCATCACGGATTTTGTTGATGAAAGTGATATATCACAAGAAATACAAAACATAATAAGCAGACAGAAATCAGCTCCCTTTTATGATAATCAAATGTTTAAGAAAATAATCAGTACTGCACCACTATATAGCCCGAAGAAAAAAGATTTTATTAAGTATTTGTTATTACTAGTATTTAAGGAAGAAACAAAAAATAAAATTTTATTCCAGAATATTGAGGGATTAACAATAGAACATATATTCCCGCAGTCATATGAAAATTGGATGGCAGATTTAACAGATGAGGAGTTAGAGGAAAACATTAGTTTATTAGATACCATTGGCAATTTAACACTGGTTAGTCAAAGTTTAAACTCAAAGCTTTCTAATAGCAGATTTTCCATAAAAAGAGAAGAACTAAAAAAATATTGCATTTGGCCATATGAAAGAGAATTGTTCTTTAATAGTGAAGAAAGCAAATGGCATAAAAAGAAGATAATTATTAGAGCTGATAAGATTTCTGATTACATAATTACCCTGTTGCCAGGTCCTAAAAAACTAGCTAAAAAAGAAATATCAGAAAACGAATTGCTGATTAAAGTTAATGATGTAACTATTGAAGGGAAAAACCAGAAGAATGTCTACATTAATGCAGTCAAGAAAATTTATGAAAACACAGATTCTAAAATATGGAATAGAATGCATATAAAAGGCTGTGCCTCACGGGATAAAAACCAATTTACTAGCCATCAAAGAGGACATTTGATTGCAATTGGAGATATTTATATTAATTACCATGCAAGTCTTTCGGAGAAAATTAGAAGGCTAAAGAGAATTGCTTTATTATGTAACACTAAAATTGAGATTAGTTAGCTATAAATGTGTTTTAAGGCTCATAAATTATTCTACTTTGCGTATAATAGGCTAAATTATAATAAAAAAGAGGGAAACTTTCGATGTAAATGTGAAAGTATTCCCTTTACTATTTTTCGTTCTTTCTCCATCTCCCAAACTCATCCAACAACTCCAGAAAACTTGCCGCACTGCTATACCTCACCAGTACCTCAAAACTAACCAATCCCAGAGTATAACACAAGGTTGTAAAAAAACGATAGGAGAATCTATCTAATAAATACTCGGAAGTGCCATATAGTAAAATAGCAACAGCCAAGGAGGATATGAGGACCTTTATAATCAGTACCTCTGTAGTCTTCTCAGAAAAGGTATCTATCATATCCTTAGAGAAGGCCCCTAGGAAACAAAAGAGATAGATAAAGGCAAAGAGGGTAAAGTCCTCTAGGAAAATTAACATCACCTTACACCTTCGTTGATGGAATATCTTCTAGTTTCAAGCTTAAGTATCAGGTTTTGGAGTGAGGCCAGACTAATAAAGGATACCAAGAGGTAGAGGAGATTTATAAAAATGCTTCTTTGAATATCAGATTGATCTACCTTGGTAATGTGGGGATTTATTGTAGTGGAATTAAGATTTGCCCTAGCAGTTGCTGGATCTACTTCCAGATTGCTGCCCATCAAAGAATAATTAAGAGCCTCACAAAAAAGACCTTCAGGGTAGTACAACTCTCTATAGGATAAATAAATATTCCAGGATAAGCTGATGGTGACAATACATAGAATAACTGCGGTTATTTTGGTAAACGGGGTTTGGGTTTTCATTATTCACTTCCTCTCTTTCTTTGGATTTTTAATCAATTGTTGTGTTTAACTTATTTATTGAAATAGAAATACTATTAGTACAAAAGGCACAGCCCTTGGAGGACCATGCCTTTTGAAAATTAACGATTAAGGACGAAATTACTGGGCCACTTCCAACTCGGTGGTAGAAGTTTCTACTAGGTAGGCACTATCAATGGCCACTAAATCTCCAACTCTTGTGAAGACGGACCCATTGGCAATGATGGTCTCCATAACACCCTTAACATCAGCAGCATTTAGATCCTCCCTTGGAGTGGATACCCTGATGGCTGCCAATTTGTCCTGATCTGTTTTAAATACCATTCGTAAATATCGGTTCAAGTCATAACCTCCCTTCTATAATGTAATTGATAAAATTAACAGATTACACTACCAGCTCACACCTTTCAGTCATAAAGATGCCCTTGATAGGATGGGGAAATAAGGACCCGATTTCTGCAACTACCTCTACGATGCTGTCTAAATCAGCATCTGTCTTGAAGCTGGCAATAGTTCTGGTCATATGAGTTTCCTTTCCATCCTGATTGATACCAGTGATAAATTGAGCTGATGCATTTCTTGTTTCATTCATTTTCATTACCGCCATGTTTTCACCCCCTTTCATAGTAAAATTTCATTCTTAGGAGAGGGCCTATAGCTCAAAGGTTTTAACTACCTTATCGGTTTCAGGCAGCTCCTCTTCATAATCAATGATAAACAACTCCTCTGGCTCTTCAAAATCCTCTTCAACCTCTATAATTTCATTATGATAAGGTCTATCATCCAGCATAGAAAGCTGAAGGGTTTCAAAGGATACAGAAATTTCTTCATTGGGCTTAAACTTTCTAATGGCCACCAAATTTTCATCATTCAGTTCAATATCACTTAACAAAATCGTGATGGATTGACTCCAGTTTTCGGCGGTTACTTTGTTACTAATATCAATCTTTTTAATCTTTGCAACCAGTTTAGTATTGGGCACCCAGTCACCTCCTCTGATTAGAAATTAATAATTATCCTCGCCAACGGGATCTGCCAGTGGTTCTAACGTCCACATGGGTGAAGGTTGGATAAACACCTATCCCGGTAAAGCCCAGTTCCTCGGCAATCTTTCCTATGGCCTCGGGGGAATATCCGGGAACCTGAATATCTGCTGCTCGGCCTAACATATGCTGACTATTGGGGCTACCCCCTACCTTTTGGTTATGGGCTAATGTTCTATAGCCTGATGTGAGGTTTACAGGTCTACCTACTTGATCCCTAAGCTGCTGGAGTTTTTCCAGGAGACGATGATCCAGTTTCACCAGCTGGGTACCACCTCTACATTGAAATTCCCATAGCTGAAAGTTCTTAGCAATTTGTATTTTGTTCACCCTCATCCTCCTTCCTTAGGTTTTCTTCATTATATAGGAGCGATTTAGGAAATTCAGCAAACAGGGAGGATAGGCTTTACAAAGGTAGGAAATTTTCTTATAATGAATACAGAACAAACGTTCGAGATGAACGAGATAAGGGGGAGGAGATGAATGAAGGATAAAAAGATGGAAATCTTGGTTTCTATAAAGAATTACATAGAGAAGAGAGGATACAGTCCTACTGTTAGAGAGATAGGAAAGCTAGTAGGCTTAAGATCTACTTCTACTGTACAAGGCTATTTAATAGAGATGGAAATTTGGGGCATCATTGAAAGACAGCGAACCCTACCAAGGGCATTAAGGATCACCGAGAAGGGAAAAGAAATTATAAAGGCTTATGAAGTAGTAAGTGGATAGAAAAGAAACCAATCAGTAGATACAGGCAGCTGCCTCAGCCGGCAACCCCCTGTATCATTTATTTTTTCCCACCACCCACCCTAAAAACCTCTGGGGTCCACAACCTTTTGCCTCCAGTCATTCATCCAGGAGGGGGTTATATATCCTAAAGGAGCCTCCTTCCTTCATTCCTCCCTACAAAAGATTGTACCTTTCGGGTCCTTGTCTTCGCTCCCTCCACAGACTACAGCTGTATTGCTTAGTAGGTGTAGAGAAGACCCAAGGGGAGATGGCTTGTTATTACCATACGTCCATAAAAGCCATGCGTCCTTACAAGGTATTCTACTGATTCGAGGGGCTGTAGACTGTTCTGGTCGCTGGGCCTATCTCTCTAGGGCCTTTGGCTACCGCCACCTCCTCAGACTGTAGCATCTATGGATAAGATTTAGGGGAGGGCTACAGACTGATCCAGTGGCTAAGTAGAGCTTTGGAGAAGGTCAGGGTCTATCTTTAGAGAAGTCAGGGTCCATCCTGTGATCAGAGGCTGCAGGAACAAAGGGGCTTTTTATCCTAGCCTCTGGCCTCAGGATGTTGCTTTGGGGTCCTATCATGGAGATGGTCTTCGAAGCTCCTTGCTTCCACAGCCTGCTGCTAAATGGAAGTAAGTTTAATAAGCGGCAACAGACTGTTCCAGCTTTATCCTGTCAGCTTTAGGGTCATTGTTGCTGCTCCCTCCACAAACTGTTTTGCTTTGTAGCTAGGTGTAGGGTGAAACAGATTGTTCCAGTCGCTGGGATAGGCTTTGCAGGTCCAGTCTCCACAGACTGCCTTTCCGATGGGGCGGTTCACGGAGAGGGGCAGACTGTTACGATTACGGGTCCACCTTCAGGGTATTCATCCCCCAACTAGCGTTCCATAGAGGTAGGAGCTATCTAGGGGTAAGTTTTTCAAGAAGTTCCTGCCAATATTCTATTTTGTTTAAGTGTTTTTTAAAGACATAATTAAGGAGATAGATAAAATAATTTTTTAAGACATTATGGTTTCACTATATTATCACTGTGTGGTAACGATTTAACCAGTAAGCCTACTTCTTTTTAAAAAAATTTTGAAGGACAAACTATGACAAAATTTAACAAACAATTATAGTAAAATGGAGGGAAGGGGAGGGATTGCAGTGGGATGCTTAGGTGTATTTTTAACAATATTATCAGGTTTAATTTTAATGGTTTTATTTGTAGAATATACTGGTTTGATGATTGGAATTTTATTCGCAATAATTACATTAGGTATAATTCTTTATAACAAGGCGAGTACCAAGCAAAAGGAAGTGGAAATTAAACTTGAAGAAGAAAAGGCGAAGAAGAAAGTGTGGGAAGATGGAAATAAAAGAAAATACAATATTCCACAAGATGCAAAGCTTGTGAGATATTACAAAGGCAATCCTAATATAAATAAAGGATATATAAAGTTTTATACATGGAAAGATGAGAAGAATATAAATTTCGTTGATAGCGAATTCAACATAGATATTGGTAAAGTACAAATGCAATTAGATGATATAAAATACTATTATATTATTGGAGATATATATAATGAGATGAGTATTGAAGGTGGGGGAAATGGAGGAAGTTCTTTAGGTGGAGCAGTAGTAGGGGGATTAGTTGCAGGTGGTGCTGGCGCAGTAATAGGGAGTAGAAAAAAGAATGATCCTATAAAAACTATAAATAAGAAAGTAGATGAAAGAAAAACCATAGTAGTTATTAAAGAGAATAATAAGGTGTTTAATATGGAATTTGAAGGAAAGACATACGATGTTCTACTAGAATTACTTCCAGAGAAAGAAAGAGATTATGTGAAAATTATTTCTACTAAGGAAAATAACGAAGACTGGTTGTATAAACAGATAGAAAAATTAGCCAGTTTAAAAAACGAGGGTATCCTTACGGAAGAAGAGTTTCAAGGAAAGAAAAAAGCACTACTAGAGAAAATCTAAATATAAAAAAGAAAGGGAGGTCATTATGGAAGGATTGTTGATGCTTGTAATGATATGCTTAGGATTAGGAATTGTTTTCTTATTTATTAACAAATCGCGACAAGAACAGAAAGGTAAAAGTGAAAAATTAGAACAAGGTATCTACGGAGAAATGAGAGCAATTCATTTGTATGGATTGAAATATCCTCCTAATGTAGTTTTTAATGTAAAATTATACAGTGATTACTTGCTGTTTGCTTATGAAAATGAACAAGTTAAGCTAAATGTAAAAAAAATTAAAAGTGCATCTGTTGAAAATGTGAAAGAAATAAATGAAAGTAAAGGGTTTTCTATCGGTAATGCTGCATTAGGAGGTATCTTATTTGGACAAGTAGGGGCGGCCATAGGTGGTTTTAGTGGGTCACAAAATCTCAAATTTAAGCTTTTAATTATCAATTATATTGATTCTGAGGGTATGTTAAAGCATATCAGCTTTATGCCTGATTATTTCTTAAATGTTACAAATAAAAGCATGACTGATTATAGAAATAAATTTTTATCAGAATTTTATAATGAATTAAAAAAGAAAATCGACGAAATTAGTGAACATAAAGCAATTCAATTAGAAGAACTCTAGTGCTTTAAAAACAAGGAGGTAATAAAAGTGGTAAAAATGATTTTAATATGTGGCACTTGTGGCAATGAAGTTGAAATGGTTCCACATCAAGTAGGCCATCAAATTCAAATGTCTAAGTTAGTTAATTATGGTTTTAGAGTTGATACACCGTCAATTGATAAATATGGTGATATAGGAGATTATGAAGATATTGATGATGTAGATGTTGAATTAAGAGAGATAAGAATAAATTGTAGCAAATGTCAAGATGATTATATTGTATTAGAATTTTAACCCCTAAATGTTTATAGATTATGGAGCCTTTTTCTGGCTCTTTTTTATGCATTTGACTGGGAAAAGATAGAATAAAATGAAAAAGATTAGAAGAAAAGACGAACAAAAGAGAATACTTCTCCAATAGAGGGTACATTACATTCTTAGAGGAATTCGGTACCTCCATAGCCTGCTGATAAATCAAGTAAGCTCAATAAGCTACAGCAGACAGTTCCAGTGTTCGGGAAGACTCTGTAGATCCAGTCTCCACGGACTGCCTTTCGATGGAGTTGTTCAGAGGGGAAGGCAGACAGTTTCGATTACGGGTCCACCTTCAGGGTCTTGATCCCCCAACTAGCGTTCCATAGAGGTAGGAGCTATCTAGGGCAAGTTTTTATAGAAGCTCCTACCACTATTACACTTTCCTTAAATGTCTTGTTTAAGAAATAGTTGCAAAAACCGCAACTACCGCTCCGCTTTCCTTAAACGTACATTTAGTGAATAGTTGGGGGGAGAGGGGCCTGAACTTTTAGGAAATTAAAGTTCTTCTTAGGAAATTTTATATTCGTCAAAGGAAATACAAAGGAAAAATAGAATATCGATAACATGTAAGTATTTACTAAAAAGAAATGTAAAAGCTTGTAAAGGTATCTTATTATATTGGGGATACATAAGGAGAGTAGAACAAAAAGTCTATGATAAATAACGCTATGTGTAATTTATTACAAAACAGATATAAATTTAATCGTGTAAATTACTAGGGGGGAGTAGTTTGGAAGACTTAACTTTAAAATCGGATATAGGTGCAACAGCAGCTTTTAAGGGATATCGATTACAAACATTATACATAGTTTATAGAATTTTACACCAGCAAGATAATGAACTTAAATTTCAGCCTGAAGGGCAAGAAGATTTGGCCATTTACGGAAGTGATAATAGTCTAATAGAAGTGATTCAAATAAAAAATCATACTGAGTCTTTATCATTATCAAAATTTTCACCTCAAAAAGAAGACTCTTTTTTTAGGAGATCCTTAGAAACTCTTTTAAAAGAAAGTAGTTGTAGTTTTAGTATTGTCTCATTTGGAAAAGTAGGTACGGAGCTCAAAAATGCAATTGAAAAAGATGAAAAAGATCGAAAGGAAATAATTAGAAAGCTAACTGGTTACAAGTATAAAGAAAGTGAGGTTAAAAACCTTTTTAAGAATTTGGAATTAGAAGAAGTTCAAGAAGATGAACTGCAGTTAAAAATATTTAATTTTCTTAAAGAAACTCAAGTTGGAATGGATCCACAAATAGCATTTGATTTACTAATGTTTTGGATTTACAAGTTATCTGAGGATAGACAATCTTTAGATAGAGAAAGTTTATTGAACAAACTGAATAGCATAGGAATCTTTTTCAGTGAGAGAGATATATTTTATAGGGAGTTCGGAACATCAATTGTTTCGTTAGGGATAGAATTAATTGATGAAAATCATAAGGTGAAGTTAGAAGAAGAATTTTCATTAGGGGTTTCAGCTAATTATAACCATATATTGGCTAACTTAGATATACCGAGAGAAGATAAACTAAGAGCAATTAGTGATGGGTTTGATGCCAGTAAAATTGTTATTATACATGGTGCATCAGGTCAAGGGAAGTCAACATTAGCCTATAGATACCTGCATCAATATTATCCAGCCCCTTTTACATACCAGATTAAACATGTGAAAGACAAGCATCATGCATTACAGATTGTTAGGGCTTTGTACGCCATCGGGAGAAATATTAATTTACCATTAGCGCTCTACCTTGATGTTGAGCCTGGAAGCACGGTGTGGGTAGAATTAATAAAGGAAATAAATCAATATGATATCTTTAATATACTCATAACAGTTCGAGAAGAAGATTGGAATAGAGCTATTTTAACCAATGCAGATATGATTTATGAAGAAATAAAATTATCATTAGACTCAGATGAAGGGAAAAGTATTTATGAAAATATCCTGAAAAATAAGGGGGAGCTAAAGTTTACCACTTTTGAAGAAGCTTGGAATGTTTTTGGTGGACAAGGACCTTTATTAGAGTTCATGTATCTTATTAATCGCGGTATGACTTTAAGGGATAGATTAAAAGAACAGGTAATGAGAATAAAAGATGAGATAAGATTAGAAAATGACTATGATCGATTACAATTACTGAGAGTAGTGTCTTTATGTGGATACTACGGTGCTAATGTAGATGTGGGTACCTTAGTATCCCAGTTATCCTTAAAGGATCCTATTTATGCCATTACAAGATTTGAAAATGAATATTTCTTTCGCAAAAGCACAGACGGAAAATATTTAGAGGCTCTTCATCCCATTCGATCTAAAATACTTGTTGAATTATTATTTGATTCAGTGCTATCACCAATACAACATGATATTAACCTATGTACATTAGTAATTTGTGAAGAAAATTTTGAAGTGTTTTTACTAAATTACTTTTATGAAAATGAGATTGAAGATAATTTCTTATCTTTTTTAAATAACCTACAGACTAAGACTTGGACAGCTTATGGAGCAATTACTAAAAGTTTGATTTGGCTGGGAATAAAAGGTTATATTAAGGAGAATTGGGACGTTATAGAAGAGGTATATGCTAAGCATAAACAAAGCTGGTTTTTAGTATTAGGTTTTGACTTATGCGGGTTAATGCATAATTGGGATCAGCAATTATTTAAAATGCTTGACATTGCACATAACCAACAACTCAAAAAAGATATATTAGAATATTCATCAAGATTAACTAGTAAGGATGTCGTGTTTCAGTTTGCAAAAGATTGGTTAATAAAATCCAAACAACCAAATAGTTCACCTGAAACAGAAACTGATTGGAAATACCTAGGGATGAGTATGTTTTGGATTGGTAAACTAAAGATAGATAAGGTTGTTTCGTTAGAGTACATTAATTTTGAACAAGCATCTAGGAATATATCTATTAGTAGCCTTGCAGATTTTATTGTAGGCCTGTATTATTATGATTTAGAAGATAACGAAAGAATTAGTACCTACCGAGACAAATTTCTTGAAAGATTTAAGGAGGAACATTTAATTCCTATCATTGAGGAAAAAGGAGAAGAAGTAAAGATACACAGCATAATATCTTATAATATACAAGACGAATCTGATGAGGATCAACTAACAAAGAATTACATCCATGAATACAATATGAGAAACGTTGAAATAGTAAGGCGACTATTTCCTGAAAAGAAAAAAATTTGCAGTCAAGGATATGGACATAAATTTGCTCTCATACCTATGGAACATGATGACACGACAAAGGAAATACCTATAGAAAATCTACCATTACAGTGGCAAGTTGAAGTTAATTCTACCTATAGAGAATTAGTAAATTATAACTTTAGACCAGAAGGATGGCAAGAATATGTTGATATGATTTTAGATTTAAGAGAAAATATAGTAGCGTTGCTAAATGATATTTTAGATGCAATAAAAAACCATTATAGAAAAAAGAATATCATAAATATATTTAAAGATTATATCAATGAAAAAGAATACAATAAATTATATGATGACATAAGTACAGCTATACTACTTCCTAAAACTGTAATGGATACGTGGGGGTTTATAGGTGAACAAAGTGATATAAATAGAAATCAGGATCAAGATCAATTACTCAGGTTTAGAATAGGACTAATTAAATATCATGAAATAGTAAGTACCTTAAGAAAAATAACTTCAGACTTAGGAAATTTTCTATTTCATGCTAAAAATATACTGACAGTAAATCCAGCATTAAAAAGTAAATCTAAAGAAGAAAAAAAATTGATATTAAGTAGAGCAGATACAATCGGAGTAGGAATAAAAAATGATAAAATATCTATACGCTACATCTATGATGCCTTACTATCCTTAGAAAAGTTTCAAAAAGAATTTCAAAAACATTTTATGAAATATGCTAATGAAAATGAACTAAAAATATTAGAAAAAAGGGAGTTGAAATTATTTTACCATGTAGCAATTGTGTGGAATAAATTTACTTTAGATAAATTTAGACAGAATGATGATATTATAGAAAATACGCTACTTGAGATGCATAAAATCGGAAGGAAGGTTGAAAAAAATATTACTAATCAATTTGCATCTTCTCAGCTTAAAATTAGGATTATAGAAGAAGAGAAAGCTTTAAATGATAAGCCATATAAAGTAATAATTATTGAAAGTAATGAGGTTATTTTTGATGAAGATGAGTTTCTTAAAAAAGTACTGGGCATATTTAAAAAAGCCTTTAGACCTGCTGAATATACAGATTTAAAGAGACTATATCTAGAAGATAATTATTCTGAGATTAAAGTAGTAGTGCTAGAAAAAGGAAAACTCCTTAGCTCTGTTGTATATTCCATTCCACTATATAGAATATTGGATGTAGATGAAGAATTTTCATTGATTGATATAATGCCCTCTTATAAGGATAATCAGCTAATAGTTCAAATAGGAATAAAAAAGTGGGCTGATTTAATTCCAGAATTAGAAGCTACAGAAAAAACAATGATTAACCTATGGGAATGCTATCATAATGTTGCGCACCTCATTCAACTTAAACAATTAGAAGAGTTGATTGAAATAAAAGAAGATGTTTTTGGGTTGACTATGACACAAAAATATTTAGAGCGTATTATGAAGTTAGTGGAATCTAAAATACAATTATGCATTGATTTTTGTTCCTATTTGCTACAACAGCTTGACTTTACTGAAGAAACTATAAAAGCAAATCCAGAAGTATTAGATATTTTTGAAGGAATTAAGATGATCCATAAGAACTTATTTCCAACTGATACAATGGGAGAAGAAAACTATCAGACCACAATTGACCTTGGAGAAATGGAAAATTGGATTAAAAAATTGCACCAAGCTATCGATGCTACTCATTTTGTCTATAAATGTCTTGCATATTATAAAATTGACTAATAGATTTAGAATAATAACTCTAAGTGTAAATTTTAAGTTAAATTAAAAGTAAATATAGCCAAAGTTATTTAAATTGCAAGACAGCCAATTAGAATAACCTTAATTTGTGAATCTAAATGATACTGCCACCGTATGTGGTGGTTTTGCCACCCATTTGCCACCCACCCAAAAGTTATAGGGAACTATAGAAAAGTATAGAAGGTTACCATACAATCTTTAGTTCCCTATATTTCAACATTTCAAGAGTATGAAATAATATAAAATGTTATATACATAGATGATAAAATAAACTCATGAAATAAACGGCGCATGTGGAGTGTGTGGTAAAGCTATATCGAAAGTAAAGAAAGAAGGCAATAATATGGATGGAACTATACGAGATAACATAAAACAAGGTACAAAGGTTAGAGTTGTTCAAAAACAGGATCAACGTTCGGGAAAACTAACAGAAGGTGTGGTCTTAAAAATTCTTACAAACTCCGCTACGCATCCACATGGCATTAAAGTGATACTTGAAGGTGGAATTGTTGGTAGGGTTAAGGAAATATTATATTGAAGACTTAGGTATTATAAAGGGCATCTGCTTAAAAGAAGAGATTGAATATCTGAAGAAATCTAAAGATGAAAAAATATAAAAATTCAACATGATTCTGTGCTTAATAAAATTTAAGAAAATAAAAGCATCTCTCAAATAAAAGGAGGAGATGTTTTTTTGCTACTAAAAAGAACATAAGTTCTTGAAATTTTATGCAATGTAACTTATACTTTTAATAAGAAAATATCTTATAATAAAAAGTACATCTATTGAAGAGTAGAGTATGTATCATAAAGAAAAGGATAAATACTTTAAATTAAAGATATAAATTAATTGTGTGCGTAAATAACTTTGTTACTGAAGAAGTAATGATTATATTTGAATATACTTGAATAGTATTGACAACGTTTATAACAATGGTATACTTTTTAAGGAAGCTTTTTTTTGGAGGGATACTATGACTATTGTGATAAAAGATAAAGAGTTGCTTACAACCCAAGAAACTGCAAATTATTTAGGCGTGAGCAAGTCAACAGTGTACAGAATGGTGAAAAATGAGATATTAAAGCCAATTAAGACACCTGGGGGTCAAAGAAGATTTGAGGTAAAAGAGCTTGAGAACTATAAAGATTTAAGTAGAAAAGGTAATAATGAAGATAAAAGGAATATTAAGAAAAAAGAAACTGAACAATTACAGATTAAAGTTTTAGATGATAATAATGGAAATGAAAAAAATCAAGAAGATGGGGAAAGTCAAGAAGATGTGGGAACAGTAGATCCAAGAAACAAATTAAATAACTTAACAGGTAAACAATGGATGCCAGAAACAAAAAGTTTTTGGTATCAAAAAGGATTAGGATCAAAACATCCACATGCAAAGATAGAAAGACAACATCCAGCCCCTTTTTCATTTCAAGATATTGCTAGATTAATATTATTTTTTACAAAAGAGAATGAAATTGTGCTAGATCCATTTTCAGGAGTGGGATCTACCATTAAGGCATGTGCTATGCACAATCGAGAAGGCATAGGGATTGAATTATCACAAAGATGGAATGATCTAGCAATTGAAAGAATTGAATTTGAAGTTGGTGAGGGCGAATCTCAGAAGCATACATTTATTAATGGTGACTCTACCATAGAGTTGAAGAAAATAGAAGATGATAGTATTGATTTTATGGTAACTAGTCCACCGTATTGGTCAATTTTAAATAAAAAAGCAGATCATAAAGTGAAAAATGAAAGACTAAAAAATAATTTGGCTACAAACTATTCTGACGATGAAAAAGATTTGGGAAATATTTCAGACTATCAAGATTTTCTAACAATTTTAGTTGATAATATTTTTATGGAATGTGCTAGAGCATTAAAACCTTCAAAATATATGAGTTTAGTAGTATCAGATTTTAGAAATCAGTCTGAATTTATTAGTTTTCACAGTGATTTAATCCAAGCAATGAACAAAAGAAAAATTAATAATAAATATGAGTTATCTTTGCAAGGGGTGAAAGTATTGCTTCAAAATCATAAATCACTATTACCCTATGGTTATCCGTTTGCATATGTGGAAAATATACATCATCAATATATAGTGATATTTAGAAAAACAGAAATAAAAAAGAAAAAAAAGAGATAGGAAAGTGTTCTATATGAAATGGAATTTTAATAAAGTTTATTTAGGCGATGCTGATAATTTGCTTAAACAAATGCTAGAAGATGGCCTTAAGTTTGATTTGATATTAACAGACCCTCCATATAATTTAGGGAAAGATTTCGGAAATGACAGTGACAAATTATCTCTAGATGAGTTTTTAAGGCTATCAAAGCATAGAATAACTCTATGTAGAGATTTATTACATAACAATGGAAGTATACTGTGGTTTGGAATACATCACTATATTGCATTTATTCAAGTTATAATGTATGAATTAGGTTTATATTATAGAAGAATGAATATATGGCATTATGAAAATGGATTTTCTAGAACAAGGAAAACTCCATTAACACAATATGAACCATTTCTTTGGTTCAGTAGATCAAAAAACAAATGGACTTATAATGTGGATGATGTAAGGATGCCTTATAAAAGTAGTGAACGGCTCAAAAATCCAGTTAAATATAAAAACTCAAAGGGAGAAGTGAAAATTTGGAAGCCGAATCCAAATGGTGCAATGAGGGGGGACGTATGGAAGTTTCCTACATTGGCAGGAAAAGCATTTGAAAATGAAAAAACAAAACACCCAACTCAGAAGCCTGAAATGCTCATTAGAGAATTGATAAAAGCGTTTTGCCCCAAAAATAAAGATGGTATATATGAAGGATACATTTTAGATCCCTTTCATGGATCAGGAACTCTAGGGGTATGTTGTGAAAAATTAAATCAAGAGGGTCATAACATCAAATGGATAGGAATAGAAATACAAAAAGAGTATGCAGAAATTGCAAATAAAAGAATAGAGGAGATTAATAGATAAAGTTAGCCCACCTATATTGCTTATAGGTAGGCTATTTATCATTTATTAGGTTTTGTTATTGAAAAATTCAAATTAGAGATATTTATTGATCTACCTAGTAATGTAATTATCTGATTTTCTAAAGAATAGTTATCACAATCTATATAGAAATTATCTTTATTAAAATTAACTTCCGAATTATTCCACATCAAAATCATAAGAGAACCTATTGTTAAGGATTGAATTCTTATATTTAAAACATTGTTTACATCTTTGATAACTCTCCAATACTCAGTTCTTGTATTAGGAAGATTTAGCGAAATTATTAAAGGTGTTAGTTCTTTATATGAGTAATTATATCTAGAAGATAAAACTGCTAAATCATCAAGTATATTTCTAGGTGAGTTTAAAACATCTTTGCCGAACTCAATCTCCAGTACACCTTTAACTGAAGAATTGGAGCTGAAAATTCCATCCATTCGTATATTTACATCACCTTTTCTTCTTATTAAGGTATTAAGTTTAAGTTGAATTAACAAATTTCGTGTAAATAGGTTAGGAAATTGTGATGAGGTATCGGCACATAATAGCTTTTTATATATAGAATCTATTAGAGCATCAGATTCATCCTGAAAAGAACCTTCTTTTTTAGTTCTAAATAACTTTGATAGCATTATCATATGATTAGATTTATTTGTAAGAGATACCTTTTCAACTGCTCTTGTATTAACTATTGCAGTTTTTTGACTTAAATAAATTGCTCCGACAGGACAACGAGATGCACATAAACCACAATTAATACATAGATTACTATCTACATGAGGGAAGGACGAGTTAGCAAGCCATTTAATAGCATTAACTGGGCACACATTAGTATTTTTATCGTTAGGAAATATAGAAAACAATGAGTTAGAAAGCTCACTTTCTTTGTAATTTAAACAATATCTTTCTATACAGCTTAGACAAGTGGATTCAAGTTTTGTACCCGTTTGAAAAGTAATGTATGAAGGTTTGTTAGGGTAATAAATTATCGAAATAGGAGTGGACTCTACTGTATAATGTTTAGGAACTATTTGTTGTTGCTTTTGATTAAAAATCTTTGACATTTATTATCCCCCTCGACTTTCTAAATTCTTCTTTATCAATTTCTTTTTTCTCAACTATTAGTTTTACAGTCATTGTAAGTAAAGATTTAAAATCGATAACTCCAATCCTTATGTTATATGCATTATAAATATCTTCAATTAGTTGATTGACATCTGAACGATCATTAGGAGATTTATATCCAACAGCTAGAGTAGTAGTTTCAAAGTCAGTAATATATGATTTTCGTGATAAAAGTATGATTTTGTTTTCAAGAGCTTGTCTGATAGCTTTTACAGATAAAAATTCTTCTTCTGATGGAGATTTGATTTCAATAGGAATGCTGTACCTTAAGTCATTGATTATAGCATCCCATCGTTCATAATTTATTCCATGTCTTGTTGCTGTACAGTTATAACCTAGAATAGAAAATAGATTAGCAGTCAAATCATAGAAAGTATCTTTATTGGAGTTTTTATAGGAATCAAACAATCGCTCTACTACTTCTGAAACTGATGTATAAGAAGTATGTAAATCTGTAATTAGTTTTACTAGATTATCATTTTCTATTGCTCTACTAAAGACTATATTTTTGTTAGGCTTTAAAGTAACAAATGAGCTTGATATTGTTTTAGTAGGTGAGTATTCTGAGAAATCCTCAAGTATATTTGATGATTTTGAGCTATATTCTAAGTCATTTTTAGGAATATATTCAGATAATGCTTCATTTATAGTATCCATATCATATGTTTGGTATGGAGAAAAAAGATATTGGGGATTTGTATCATATACTTTTTTAAGATTTAGGATATCATCTAATAAATTTTGTTTTATTGAATTAACTTCAAAGCCTCCTCTTTCAAGCATTTGGAAAAAGGAAACTTTCACTAAAGAATTAAAATCAATTTCTTTCGGTATTTTATTGTATCTAATATCTGTTGATGTTTTAATAAACTTAGCTGCAACTTTTCCGCTATCAGTTAGTTTTAAAAATACTAAACTTTTATCTGTGTAAATTTTTTTTGTACGCTCTTTCTTGATCCAGCCACAAAATTCTAAAACTGAGATAGGAAATCGAGTATAATTTCCTAATGTATTAACTTGAATTTTTAAATTTTTAGAAAGTGCATCTAACTCAGTCAATAAATTTTTGTGATACGGTCTTGAGGTTTTAATCTTTTTTAACGCAGAGAGGTATTCCTCAGAGCTTAAATCATTGATATTCAAAGGTCCAATAATCATTTCATCTCTAGATATATAACCATCTAAATCATCAATCATTCTTAGAATTGTTGCAAAAGGTCTTATGTAGTTTGCAGTTTTAATATCAATTACTGCATTTGGATAATTTATTCCTAAAATACATTCTTTAAAAAGTGATAGTGGATCTAGCTGAGCATTAGCCATGTGATCGCCTAAATATGTAAATTTAAAATTCAATTTTTTGTTTACATCTGATTGAATCCACCCTAAAATTCTATATAGTTCAGCATACATTTTTGACTGATTATAGAGAGGGTCTCTACTGCGATCCTTTCTAGTTGATCGTTTTAGTGCTTCTTTTCCCATATATCCTTCAGAAGAAACTAGATTTTTATTAGTAAGGGTTTCAGACATATCATCTAAAGTGAAAAAATACCTTTCTTTAAGTTCTGAATGTAGAATTTGAAATATTCTAATAAAAGTGGTTATATCGGAACCAGGGTTGGGAAATCTAATCATAATGATCCTCCTCATTGAAAATAAATAATTTAAATACCTCAATTTCTAAAGCATTAGCAATTTTTTTTATGTTATCTAGTGAAATACTTCTTGAGCCTCTTTCGACATCACTTATGTAAGTTCTATGTAACCCAGAGAGTTCAGCTAACTTTTCTTGAGAAATTCCTTTATTATGTCTAAATTCTCTAACATTAGATCCAAATAAAATTTTAATATTATAATTTTTCATCATGATTTTTTACCTCCAATACTAATTGTATTATTGTTGTAGGAAATACGTCTACATACAATAAGTGACATATCAGGAGTATAACATTAAGCGAATGGGAATCAAATATTTTATGGGTTATATACAGTATCACAAAAACCTATGATAAATTACTGGAAGTAATTTTTTACTGAAAATGGATATGAGTTACTAGAGGATGTGTTAAGAATGGAGGACTAACCTTAGGGGTGGTTCTTTTTGTTGGAAGATGTCGGAAATTGCGATTGAAAGTTGGTGAATTATGAAGGGGTTAAAAGGTATTTGTAGAATGAGGTATTATGTAAAAAAATTCTGATAAAGAGTGAAAATAAGTTAAACTAACTATATTGAGGTGATATCTGTGAGTTCCAGTTGGCATAAATATAGAAACTTGAATTCAAATACAAGAGCTATTTTATTAAACAAAGAAAAAACTACATATAACAACTCATCAGCTAGAGTAGTTTACCCTATTAGTATTTTTATGAAGTTGGGTCATTCATCAAATAATAAATACGATGGAGTTGAAACAATTAAAATTTACAAACAGTTTTGCCGTGATAATGGGACAGTTTGGTTTTCAACAGATTCGTTATCAAGAGGTATGGCAGTAAAAAGAAGAAATGAATTTATTGATGCTATAAAAAGAAATGAAGTTGTTGAAATTTACTTTGCGATAGGAAGAAATAGCGGTGGAAGCAATGAAATTGAATATAAAGCTAAAGTATTAGATATTTACACAGATGCAGAAGGCATTAATTCACCCGAAAAACAATTAACACCTTTAGAATGGCGTGAAAACAAAAATAAAATTTGGATAAAGATTAGTAGTTTAAATATTTGCAACTATAGAAAAACAAAAGATTTTATTGTAAGCAGTTCTAATAAAATTCTTTCTGATTCAATTGCTAAGTCTCAATATAACTTTGGCTATATAGAAAGAATATAGTAGGCAATTAACCCTAAGGTGTTATTAACTTAATTTATAATAAATTTGGAGGAAAAAATATGTTAGTTAAAAAAGTCGATGTGCGTAATAAATATAGACATGAAATACAAGATATTTCGAACAAATTAAATCAGCTTGAACAAGGCAGAATTTATGATAATACAAGAGCACGAATGGATGGCTCCCTTGCCACAAACATTGAGCAATTAAGAAGAATGCTATCGGAATTAATTTATAAGATTGAATATGATAAGGACTCAGTAGATGATGAGATAGCAGAGGTATTTGGGAAGGTAAAGGTTTAATAATTTTATTAGTTCAATCCACCACCCAACGGTGGTTCTTTTTTTATCCTATGGTACAATTTCTATAGCAAGCAACTAGATATGCAGGAGGTGTTCAGGATGATGAAATTAAAAGGATACAAAATATATTCATTCGATAGATCGCATATTAAAGATGGGGTTATTGAATCCTCAGATTTACATGAAAATGAGACCACCATTTCAGATAACTTTTTAACCCATGCAATAGAATCTTATAAACAACAAGAATTAAAAGACCAGGAGCTAATTACAGAGATAATTAAAGTGATGTTGCCACAATCAGAGGATAAAGCCAAGGAAGAATGGTTTGATGGACTAGAGTTCCAAGGAAGCAAATATTATGGGTGGTTTGCCACAACTGGTGGAATGAAACAAGAGAAAAATGGTATATGTGAAACGATTTTCGTAAGAGAAGATTTCAGACCCTTTATAGAGGAATTTGAAGATTTAATTTCATTAGGAAAATTTAAAGAAATAGAAGAGAGTAAGGATGAGATCTGCATAAATAAAGATATATTAAGTAGAATTTCCCTAGCAACAAGTAGTAGTTTCATAGCAGGTGATATGCCTAATTTCATTGTATTGCCACAGGCTAGTTATCATATTATTAAAGATTATAAAACCGTTGAAAAGGTTACAAAAAAGGTTGAAGATGAAGAAGGTAAAGAAGAAAGTATAATTGATTATAATTTAGTAGATTATTATCATGATAAAGAAATTGAAGTGTTCGATGGTGGGGGAATAGCAACACCACAAGTATTTAAACAAATTCAAAGATCATTGAAGATCAATTACCCAGTAGAATTTGCCATTATTCGGGCATATGGCATCGGCATCAAAGGAATGATCACTAAATTTGACATTGTTGAATACCTAAGAAAAACCTACAAGGGAGAAACTAAATATTGCAGAATTAAGAATGGTAATTTTGAATTGCTCGATCGCTGGGACGAGTGGCAACCAGTAACAAAGAACACTATATTATTAAATGAAAGCATGGTCAAGTTGGCAAAGTATTTTAAAGGTATGGAAGAGTACAAAAAGAAACTAGATTCAGTAGAGGAAAAATATAAAGGAATTATTAGTAAACTATACGTAACGAAAATTAATAAAGCCGATAGTGAAATCACAGATTATAGGCGTTTGAATTATCAAATATTAACGGCATTAGCATTATCCTATAAAGATTATATAGAACTAGCACAAGAGGATGTAAAAGCGTATCGAAAAATTCTTAAAGCATATGTGAAAGATGAAAATAATCAATGGAAGATTGATATAGATACAATTAGACTGTTTTTTAAAAACATAGTCAAAATGAATAGTGATGATAAGGATGAAGAAGACTTTGAAAAGATGCTACAGGAGCCTAAAAATATAGCAACGAAAGTGGAAGAGTTGTTAAGTATAAGCGAAGATTTTGTTAAATTAAAATATGTCCGTAATGGATTGGCAAGATTAATTGAGAAAAAATGTCGTGAGGTATGCTGTGGCAAGATTACTTGCAAGGCAAAGTACCAGTATATTGCCATTGATCCTATTTCCTATATGAATTTTGCTATGTATAGGAACCAAGGGGAAAATGGACTGGGGGAAGAAGAGTTCTATAGTGCAGATTGTCAAGATGGAGACATGAGAACAGTTGCTCGTAACCCCTTATGTGCATACAGTGAGATACATAATGTGAAATTTGTTAGAAGTGAGTCATTAGATAAGTGGCTATCTCCATGTAGGGAACTAATATATTTTAATCAAAAAAGTGATATATTGGCTCTCATGAGCTCTGCAGATTGTGATGGCGATGCCTGTACTGTCATAGATAATAAAATCATAAAAAATGCAGTAGTTATTCCAAAGGATGGTAAATACTTTATTAATCCAGACGATGGGCATAAGGAAGAAATGGCTTATAATAATGAAAATAGATTTATAGCCACATATAGAGCGGCAGGAAATCTAATTGGTAATATCGCTTTAAAATCTGCAAGTATTAACTCAAATAGCCAACAAACATTAGATTATTATGATACAGAAAGTAAACAGTTTGGTGCATATTCAATGCTGGAAATTGAAACAGAGTATGAGAAAAAAACAGAAGAATATAAGAAGCTAAAAAATGAATATATCAGGGAGAAAAAGAATAGTGGAGAGTGGATCGATATTTTAGATGCATCTGAACAACATAGAGAGCACATAAGACACAGGTTCTATGAAAATGAGAAGGATATATACATTGTTCTGTATAATGCTATGGTTGCCATCGATGCTCCAAAAACATTATATTTTCCCTCACCAGAGGATATGAAAATCATTAATGATAAATATGCTAGAAAAGCAAAGTTTCTGCAGTATAAAGAAAATAGCGAAGATATAGATAATAGGCACTATATATACACCTGGGGTCTTTTGGATAAGGTTGCAGGCAATATCAAAGGTTATCTGTTGGATGAAATAGATGATATAGTGATGAAATGGGATAATCGAGTAGATTTGATTCAGCAAAAATTAATAAATGGAGAATATGACCATGAAAAATATAACGGATGCTTAGGAAAGGTAGAGGTTCTATATAAAAACTATACGGAAGAAAGAGAAGAAGCTAATAAAGAATGTCTCAAGAAGATCAAAAAAGAGAATAAATATAGGCATGAGATGATGGAATTACATAAAAATTGGAGCCAGTGGGAAGAAGATGAACATTGGGCGACTGTCAGAAGATATAAAGAAGATAAATACAATAAATTTAAAGAAATTGATGCTAAATATATTCTAGAAGCAGAGAAGATATTTACAGAATATGACTTGCCGACAATTAGTAATGCTATTGCTAATGTGAAACCATGTACGGAGGACTTCATCATTAATTTATTTTTTTCTGTATTTAAGTTTCTAAATGATACGTTACGAAATGATAGATATGTGTATGTTAAAGACCCTGAAGGGGATATACACTATTTATACGATAATTACAAGAAAATACCAATAAAAAATACTGATAACGATAATATAGTAAAAATGCTACATTTAGAAGAAAAGAAACGATTAAAGGCTATTGATATTATGTCGGATAAATTTAGATGTAAACCCTTAGATATGGAGGTCATTGATATAATAGAGAATGGTAAGGAAGATATAACATTCGATATTGCAGTGAAAGAGAATCAAGTTATATTAATTAAAGATGATATTGAATATGCAAAAGTATTCCCAGATTCAAAATATATCCAGTATGGAGAACATAGTTTATTTAATTGCAGTCAGTTAACGGTTGCTAATATTCTAAAAGGAAAAGTGTCTGATAAAAGCATAGGATTAATTTTAAAGAGTATTGCCATTAATGAATAGGAATTATGTGGCTTCCAGCCACACGTTGGTGGAGAATATAAGAAGGTAACTAAAATATTATTAATATTCATTTTATGGACAGTAAAATAAAATTTGATTTCAACAAGACTGATTAAACTAATTTGTACAGTGGGCAAGTCTAGCATAAGGGCTACACGCAAACAAGTTTGCTAGTATCCCTAATACTAGATGTTCCACACCCACTTTTATGGAAGTCATAAATAGAAAACAAATAAGGGGGACTGTACAAATGAAGGATGATACAATTGTAATTACACAAGAAAGAATGGCTGGTTGGCTTATGTTTAATAGGTTTCACTGTATAGGTATAAAAGAAGATTTGAAAGATAGAAATAGGAAGATTTACATTTTTAAGGATAGTCCTATGCTGAGAAAAGTAATGGGAATCTATAATAAGTATAAAGATAAAATCCCATTTTAAAGGGGGCATATACTTGGAGAGCAAAACAGTGGGAGAGATAGTGGAAGTAGATTCTAATGATTTTTCACCAAAGACAATCACAGAAGCATTTATATATATGCAAAAAGTATGGTATGGAAATGAAATAAGCGAGAGCCAAAAGAATAACATTTATAAATTAGCTCAGTTATTATATTATCCTACAAAAAGTGATATCAATGTACCTATTATTGCAAATATTCCAATGGGACAAGGTAAGTCATGCTTATTGGTTGAATTTGTGAAATTCATGCATGATAATGATCCTGAATTTGGAGCAATCGTTGTAAAGAAAACACTTAAAGAGTGCCACGACTTTTGTATTGATATGGGTATTTATGATAAATATGCTGAGGAATATCTATATGAAAATGATAGAGATAACATGAGAAAAATTTATTATAACTACATTGATAATAATAGCAAAAAGGGAAATGAAGAAAATGATTATATTAATGGACATACAGGTTTTATTGCTAGAACGGTAAGAGGTTTTAATTTTACAGATTGTCAAAAGTATAAAGATTTAAGCCAATTATGGTATTTTGGTAGACCACCTTCTGATTATGTGAATTATGATTATCGCCTATGTCATGGTTGCAGAATACCATGCAGTGCCAGGAAGAGTAAATATGAATGTAATAAGCATAGAATTTTAGCCATTACACATACAAGACTGTTTTTAAGCAACTACATAGATGAATTTTTTGAAGATATTATGTTCTTTGAAAAAGATGGTCAAAAGCTTAGAAGAAAGCTTCTAATAATTGACGAAAAAATAGATATGTGTGACGTTTCAGGAATTACTGAAGCAAGTTTTAAAAAGATACATGAAATTATAATTGATAAATATAACCAGTATGAAGAATTGTTTAAGGAAATTAAAGAGTACTTTGAATCATTAGATTATCCAGAGGATATGAATGAGCCAGTGAAAAAACAAAAGAAATTTTTCCGAGGGGGAGAAGGATTTGCATTTGAACAAGAATTGTTAGATGCTTTTTATAATGATACAACGATAGAACGTGAAAAATATGAAGACTTGCTTACTATTGAAAGGATACTAAATAGTGTTCAAATTACAACAAATATCCCTTGGAGATTTGGAGATAGTAAGGAACGTGCTGAAAAAGAAGGTAGACAATTAACTAGAGCAGTTTCTGAATATCAATATTTAGATTTATTATCCTATAGCAAAGATTTTGAGAAAACCATTATTCTTGATGCCACAGCACACTTGGATTATGATTATTTAAAATCTAATGGAGTCATTTGCAATGAAATTAAGAATGATAAAAGGACAATAAATGTGTTTGTACCCAAAAAAGATGCAAATACATCTAAAAGTAAATTACTGAGGGTAAGTGATAGAGGTTTAAATAATGAAGCTAGAAAAATGGCTTATAAAGCCAACTTGAGAAATCTAGCTTTAGAATGTAGTTCTTTAATGTTAGAAGAAGCAAAGAAAACATTAATAGTGGTTTATAAAGAAATAACAGGTGACAGAGCATATGATTTTAAGGATGATTTCAAACAGGAGCTTAAGGATGTATATGGTGATGAAGGGTATACAGTAATACATCATGGGGAATTTACAACAGGAGTTAATGACTTTTCTAATTGTGAAAGATTGATAATTATGGGACAGTTGAATAAGTCTAGTACATTTTACCAAAATAAATGTCTAGCAGTAGGAAGAAGGATTGATGATGATTCAAAAATACAAAATGTAAGCAATACTGAAATAAATGATTATCTTATTTCTACTATTCAACAAATTGGAAGGACGGCTTTTAGAATAAAAGAAGAAGTGGATATTTATTTTATAGGTAGGAATATTTTGAATCAGATGTTAATTACAGAGATGAAAAGATATTTTCAAGTTAATCTTGATAGTTTCATTAATAGATATTATTTTCAAGAACCAACTAAGCAGGAACTTCTGATAGAAAAAATAAAATCTGAGAACAAGTTTACGCAGGTTGGAGGGATTATAAAACATCAAGTGTTTAAAGAGTATTGTAAACAAATCGGAATGGACGATTCCATATTAAGAAATAAAAACTTCAAAGAAAAATTGAAGGAACTAGGGATTATAAAAAACCCAGATAATAATAGAGAATATATAGTTAGTGTTGATTTATCAAAAGCGTGAAACTCTTATATATATTATATAGGACATTCACACTTTTAATTGTGAGATAAGAAATATATATACCCATTGTCCCCTTGGGGGGAAGATTGTGCAAAAGCGGGGTTTGCTTTTGGGCAATCATAGGGGGGAAGGGTTTGACTTCAAAACATCTCAGTCCCCAGCAAAATACACTGGTGACTGAGAATATTATTATTAATTTTAGAAGGTAGATTAATTTCTATCTTCTTTTTTAATTACCTAAATTTAAGGAGGAAGATGTTAATGAAATCAATTAGAAGAATGAACTGTGAGGAAATGTTGGAATTTATGAAGAAGAATAGATTAATGGAGTTTACTTATACAGATGGAATTAAGATCAGTAGAAATAATCATAGTGGTCTTAATATATCATTTGGTGATGGAGAAGAAATGGATTATAAATTCTACATGAATCTATTGGAAGGATTGGCACAGTCTTAGGATTGTGCCTTAATTACTATTCCTAGAAGGAGGGTAGACAATGGAGATATTAAAAGTTTTAGCATTTGAAACATCGAGGGTGGCTTTAGGGCTATATGGACTTTGTTTAATATATGTTATTTCAACTTGTATAAGTAAGGAAATAGAAAGGCTGGTGAGATGGATTGGAATTCAAAAAAATAAATATAGCAGATCTTAAGCATGCAGAATATAATCCTAGGGTTGATTTGAAACCTGGGGATAGAGAATTTGAGAAAATAAAGAAAAGTATAGAAGAGTTTGGATATGTTGAACCAATTATTGTAAACAGTGATATGACGATTATTGGTGGGCATCAAAGGAGCAAAGTGCTAAAGGAACTAGGCTATACAGGGGTTGACTGTATTGTTATTGAAGTTGATAAGACAAAAGAGAAGGCACTTAATATCGCTCTGAATAAAATTACAGGTGGATGGGATGAAGAAAAACTAAGTCAGTTACTAGATGATTTGAGATTAGAAGAGTATAATGTGGAACTAACAGGTTTTGACTGGTCAGAAGCGGAAAAGTTATTTGATGAGCATATGCCGACAGATGGAAGTGAGAGTGGGGAAAATCCCGATGATGATTTTGAAATTGAATTACCAGAGGAGCCAATATCAAAACTAGGAGATGTATGGATATTAGGGAAACATAGGTTGGTAGTGGGTGATAGCACCAAGGAAGAAGATGTAGAAAAATTAATGAGAGAAGATAGAGCGGATATGGTTTTCACAGACCCTCCATGGAATGTAAACTACGGTGCAGTTAGTGAAGGAAATGCTCAAGGGTATAAGCCTAGAACAATATTAAACGATTTTATGGGAACAGAGGATTTTAAAGAATTTATGAATGGTGCTTTCAAAATAATGAATAAGTTTTCTAAAGAAGGGGCTATGACCTATGTGGTTATGTCAGCACAGGAATGGGGAAATATGATGTTAACACTTTCTATGAATGATTATCACTGGTCATCTACGGTTATATGGAACAAGGATTCATTGGTGCTTTCAAGGAAGTATTACCATACAAAGTATGAGCCGATTTGGTATGGTTGGAAGGAAGGTCAGGCAAGGCTACATCCATTAGGAGACAGAAAGCAGAGTGATGTTTGGGATATTCCTAGACCTAAAGTATCAGAATTACATCCTACAATGAAACCAGTTGATCTTGTAATTAGAGCAATCAAGAACAGTAGTGATATGAAGGATATTGTACTAGACTTATTTGGAGGTTCAGGAACTACACTTATTGCCTGTGAAGAAACTGATAGAATTTGCAGGATGATGGAGCTTGATCCTAAATATGCTGATGTAATTGTAAATAGATATATTGAAAAAGTTGGTAGTAGTGATGATGTAGCTGTTTTAAGAAGTGAAAATAAGATTAATTATAAAAACCTCGAATTCTATAATTGAGATAGTTTCGAGGTTTATAGATGTATAAATTATTCATTTTACCCTTTTAAAATTGTTTAATTTTAATTCTTGATTGCCTTTTTCGATAGCACATGTTACGAAGTCATCAATTAATTTTTTATAGTGTTCCTCAAGTCCTCCATCTAATTTAATTTTGTGCAATAGTGCTGCGGTTCCTCCGATTTTTCTTTTTCCGTTAAAATAAGAATAATTCATATTGTAGTATCCTCCTTGAAAATATCTATAATTAGTATACCCTGAAAAGGGATATTTATTTTCTGTGGGTGGAGAATATATTAAAATCGATTTGTATTGTAAGCAATTAACTTGATTTCATGTATGTTTAATGGAAGTAGAGAGTATGAGGACTGAGTAAAATCAGATCTTTTAAGCTTGTTCATTTCCTTTTGCTAGTGTAAAATAATGGTGAAAGGGGATGGAGATATGTATTCATTAATAGACAGGTATGATTTTATGAAGAAGATGAAAGTTGATGAAAGAATGGTAGATGCTTATAAGGAAAAGATATTACGAACACTAGAAAATAAAACGTATATTCATTTAGCTGATGAATTTACAGGTTTAAGCAATTATTCAATTGAATGTTCTCAGCAAACAGAAGAACAAGAATTGGAAAAGTTCTCTGGAAAACTATCGAAATTCATGGCATATCAAGAAGCATTGCATGACATGGTGACTTCAGGTAAATTAATACCAGTAAAAATTACAAATACATATTCTGTAGGTAGCTTTAATGTAAGAATACATTATGCTATCAGAAACGGTATGAGTACATTGAGTGGAGATAGAGATATTAATATACCTATATTAGAACACAATACATTTATGCTTAAACCTTCACTTATGAATAAGTAGAATTATAGAGCCAATAACAAGGCTCTTTTTTAATACAAGAAAATAGGAAGGTGGTGAAGATTATGGGTAGCAGGAAAGGAATCCCCAATAAAACAACTAGATATGATTCGGACATATTACCTAGACTATCTGACATAAAAGAATGGGTGATACAAGGAGATACAGTAAGGGAGATTTGCAAGAAATTATCTATATCCCATGATACGTGGTATCGTTATTGTAAAGAAAATGAAACACTATCTGAATTGGTAGATATGGGCAGGAGTGTGTTATGCAACGATGTGGAGAAATCTTTATTAAAGCTTTGCAATGGTTATGAGTATGAGGAACTTAAAACTATTGTTGAAGAAGATAAAAATGGAAAGAAGAGAACTAAAATAGAAAAGACAAAACGTCACCAACCACCATCTGCTCAAGCCATTTCATTTTTCCTTAGAAATCGTATGCCAGAGGAATGGTCTGATAAGAAGGAACTTATATTGGATACAAGTCAAAATGAAGAAGCTAGAAAGAAACTCTTTTTAGAAATGATCCAAGAGGATGCTATCGATGCTGAATATTCAGAGGTGGATGAAGAAGATAATAGATTAGACGATCCCCAGGAAGATGAATATACTGATGAGTAGAAACATTATGTATTGAGTTTTTAGGGAGATAAATGCCCTTTTTATTGCAATTATGAGCCTAATTTAGCCCAATTTCACGACATAATGAAGGTTATGTATTGAAATTTATCTTTACTTTCAATGCCTTCAGAGGTATCATGTACACACCAAATATTAATGGAGGTGCTGAACATGGCTTGTATCAACGGTTTTGAAGAATATTTGAAAGGGCAAGATAAAAGTGATGATACCATTTGCTGCTATATTAGAGATACTAAAGCCTTTATCAACTGGTATAATAACCGAACTGGATATGGCTTAGATAAACTAATAGAGCTGGACGCAGTAGAATATAAGAAGCATATGCAAAATGGTACTGACTCAATCATAACAATAAACCGTAAAATTGCAAGTGTTAATGCCTTCTTAGCTTGGCTACACAGGGAAGGGATGGTTGAAAAGGAACTAAGCATCAAACCTATAAAAAATAAGGAAACACACCAATATAAAGGGTTTGAGGATAAGGAGTTAAGGAAGCTTAGGGCAGAGATCCATCGTTTAGGGGATAAGATGCATATAGCAATCATTGAAATACTGCTAGGAACAGGCATAAGAGTAAGCGAATTGGTAGATCTCAAGCTAGATGATATAGAAATATCCGATAGAAAGGGTAAGATATCGGTGCTTGGCAAAGGAAATGCATTAAGAGGTGTTCCTTTGAACAAGGACACTAGAAAAGCCATCACTGAATATCTAGAAGTCAGAAGAGAATCAACCGATGAACATCTATTTATAGGTCAAAGAGGCAACTTAAAGAGAAATGCCATCAATCTAATATTAAAGAAATATGGAGATAGGGTGGGAATAGAAGTAAATCCCCATAAATTAAGGCATAGCTTGGGGTATAAGTTGGTGAAGGAAGGTAAGCCAATCACCACAATCCAACAGATCCTTGGACATGATAATATTCAGACTACAAATATTTACACTTTAACAACTGAAAGGGACAAAGTAGAAGCTTTAGAAGGACTAGAGTGGTAGAAATACCATTCTTTTTTAATGCACTTCTTCAATGGGAGGGGTGCTTCTATTTGTGGAAATATAGCCGTCAGCAAAGGGGGTGAAAATTTTTTTGAAGAGTATGCAGGAAATTACAAAATTATTCCTAATATTATATAGTAAGGCAAAAGTATTAGGAGGAGAAAATGAACACTAAAAGATTAAATAATGATATAAAAAGTTTTTTTGATGTTAAAATTGAAAGCTTTCAAATTTATTACATTTTACGTGATAAGGTTAAGAATGAGTATTTATATAGTACATTTTACTGTAATATGTCTCCAAAGCTAAAAAAAAGCCTACAGGATGAATACAAAAATAAAGTTTATGATTCAATTGATGGGAAGATAGTTGAAAAGTTTGATGTTATCGGTTCTGAAGCTGATTCAATTGAATTTTTAGAATCTAAAATGGTTAATAACCTAGAAAAAATAAAAAATGGACTTAATCCTATAAAAGCTAAAAAAGCCTCGGACATAGATGTAGATATAAATGATATTTGGGGATATGTAGTTGTATTTACAAATGACAAGAAAAAGAAATTATCAATTTTCAGGAAATTTACTACTCCTAAAGCTCTAAATGAAAATAAAAAATTTAGTATTGTAAATGGGAATATTGAAGAATTTAATGAACAAATATTTACATTAGACTTTAAAATCGATGCATTAGAAGTAAATAGCAACATATACATTATCAATAAATATTATTTTGAACTTTTATTTTCTTTCAATGAAGAATATGTAAAATACGTTAAAAATTCATTGGAAAAACTGAAAAGTGAAAAAGTGATAAACAATTTTGATGAGTTCTCTACTAGATGTTTAGAAAGCGGTAATCTAGTTAGAAAATTAGTTTATGTGGTTAATAAAGATAGATTAAAATGGCTTAAAAAGCATATCAAATCAGCACAATCTGTTATAGATGAATATGAACTGAAAGTTAAAATTGAAAACAGCAAAATTGACTATTCAAATAAAGATTGTAATGTATCTGATGTAATGAAACTTATTTGTGGATGTTGTGTAAAAGATGCTGTTGACATGCATAGATATTTTGCAACTAGTGTTAAGGAGGTTAGCTGATCTAAATTAGGTGGTGAATTGATGTTTAAAAAAACAATATACAAAAATAGAATTTTGTTATTTCTAACTTCTTATATTCCTTTATATTTAATTATTATTGTACAGAATAGTAGTTCATTATGGAATAGGGTTACAGAAATATTGGTAGATAAGAGCTTAAGCATTGAAGAAATACTAAGTTCTAAAAGCTCAGTTATTTTAAGTGTGAAAGGTCTCGCATATTTTGTAGAAACTTATATTATAGTGTTTTTCATTTGTTTATCAATAGTAATATTGATTATCATGAAAAAAATGATAGATGGGCTTGAAGAATACAAAGAGGACTACTTTACAGTTACAGTAGTAGATATTAAAAACAAGAGTCATGAATATATAATTTCTTATTTTTCAGTATACATATTTCCATTTATAACCATAAATTTAAGTACAGTATCTGGAGTAATACAATTTGCAATTATGTGGGGAATCATTGGCTATGTATATGTAAAGAACAACCTTATATATATAAATCCTACTTTAAATATTTTATACAAATATAATATTTATGAAGCTAAGATGGAATATATAGATGAAGAAAGTAATGTTATTTTCCATGCAAACATTTTAAGTAAAAAAGATGAAAGTATGTTTACTTCGAATAAAGAAGTATATGTAATTAAGGAAAGTGATAACTTATACATCGAGGGAGGAGGCAATGATAATTAATATAAATATTATAGAATCTGAACGTCAGAACATCTTACTAAAACAATACCTAAACAAATATTTCTCCTCAGACAAGATAGAAGAACTTGTTGGGGAGTTTGCATTTTCAGAACTTCGTAAGTTACTTGGCGAGATGGATATAGAGTTTTTTGCCTTGTGTTATTTCCCTAAATATTTTGACAGGAAGTTTGGGCAGTTTCACAAGGAGCTATTTGAAGAATTAAAATATATGTTAAACAATAAAGGGTTGATTGAAGCTTTTGGACTCCCAAGGGAGCATGGCAAAAGTACAATCAACTCTTTTCTATTTCCCCTCTATTCCACTTTGTATAACAAATCCCAATTTACATTGATTATATCGGCAACAGAACAGATTGCCCTACCATTCCTTGATATGATAAAGGATGAATTAGAGAACAACCAGTTACTAATTGAGGACTTTGGTATTCATAAGGGTAATCGATGGAATAATAATGAAATATGGATTAGGGGTAGGGCTGGATTGGATGCTTGCATAATGATTCGTGGAATTGATGGCTCTCTTAGAGGAATCCATTTTAAACAACATCGACCCCAGTTAGTTCTTCTTGATGATTTATTGAAGGATGATACAGCAAAATCAGAAACGAAAAGGGAACAAGTCAAAAATACCTTTACAGATGTTGTGATTCCCATTGGAACTAGAGATACCAATATACTGGTAGTTGGAACTGTTCTTCATGAGGAAGATTTGATGGCAGATTTATTAAAGGGTAAAATCTCAGGGGTTAGAAGTATAAAGAAAGCAGCTATTATTAATTGGGCAGAAAGGGATGACCTATGGAGTCAGTGGCAAACTAAATATAATGATCTTCAGGATTTGGATAGAATTGAAACTGCCAAGTCCTTTTTTTATGCCCATGAAGAGGAAATGTTGGAAGGAACAGAAATCCTATGGTCAGAATACCTAGACTACTATTATCTTATGTGTAAGAAACAAGCGATGGGGGATAAATCCTTTTATAAGGAGATGCAGAACAATCCACGTAGCAGTGATGATTATATATTCCAAAATATATCTTATTGGGACAAGCTTCCTGAATATGAGGAATTAGAAATTGCTATGTATATTGACCCTGCAATTAAAGCAGGAAAGAGGAACGATTATTCTGCCATTACGATTCTTGGACAGCATAGAAAGACCAATCAAATGTATGTTGTAGATGGTTCTATTTATAAATTACTTCCCGATGATTTATTTTCAGTTGTAGTTGAAAAGCTACAAATATATCCTGTTGAGAAGATTGGATTTGAAGCTACACAGGCACAGAGCTATATGAAACAGAAATTTGAAGAACAGCTATGGCAAAATAAAATATATGTTCCAGTGGATGAAGTAGTGGCGAAGGGGCAAAAACATGAGAGGATTATTACATTGGAGCCTGATATTAAGAAGGGATATATTCTGTTTAATTCTGATAATATTGCCTATAACAATCAAGTGAAGGATTATAATAAAGGAGCCAAACATGATGATGCTCCAGATTCTTTATACGGTGCTGTGCAATTGGTGCAGGGAGTTCAGAAGTTAAAATTTTATGATAGAGGATTATTATTTTAGAGATATATGGTATACTTGTAGAAAAACATGAAAGGTGTGATTGGAGTGCCGATGTATACTTTTGAACTAATCAATAAAGATCCGAGTCTAGATTTAACTTTAGAACTAAACAATATCAATGAAGCTATAAACTATATTTTAGAGGGCAAAAATAGAAGGAACCCAGTATTTATTGATGTTGATAATATAAGAATCAATAGAATTACTCAGTATCGAATGGAACTGGATGTAGAACTAGGAGAAGATGCTAATGATTCATGGAAACAAAAAATTGGTTGGTATTTAGCTAATAAATGTGACATGAGAAATTATTGCAACTCTGCAAATGCAGAAGAAATGTTTAAAATCAGTTAGTAATTACAATGCGATCGGAGCCTATACTTTTATATAGGTTCTTTTTTATTTTTTGAAAGGAGCTGATACTTTGAAAATAACTGAAAAATTAATATTGGAATGTTTAAGTGAGTTGGAGAAAAATTCTACTGATAAAAAGATCTACAAGGAATATTATGAAGGCAGGCATAGTATTTTAAAGAACTATGCCATGCAGGACAGCAGGAGTAATCAAAAACTCATTTTTAATTTTCCTAGAAAATTTGTTGATAATGAGACAGGCTATCTATTAGGTAAGCCTGTTAATTTTGTGTCTAAAACAGATAAAACAGAGATTACTGATTGTATTGACAGAAATACAAGCCATTGGGATAAGGAGCATAATATTAATCTTAGAAAAATGAGCGAGATTTATGGAGAGAGTTATGAGCTGAATTACCTTAATTCTGAAGGGGAATTTTGCTCCTCTATTTTAACACCATTAGAAGCTTATGTATTGGAGGATGGTACTGCTGAGAGGAATGTATTGTTGGCACTTCATAGATTTACAAGGCGATTTGATGAAACGGAGTACTTAGATGTATATACTGATACAGAGATTTTACATTATAAAATTACTACCGATGAAAAGGGTGGTACAGAACTAGGATATATAGACAAACATAACCACATATTCAATCGTGTTCCTGTAATCGTATGCCCTGCCAGCAGTGAGAGGAAAAGTGGATTTCAAGATGTACTGAGTTTATTTGATGCTTATAATGCCCTGAATTCAGACTTAGTCAACGAAATTGCAGATCATAGAAATGCTTACTTGGTGATTGAAAATGCAAAAATTGAAGAAGGAGATTTACTTAAAATGAAATCTATGGGGATTATACAGGTTCCCAAAGGTGGCTCAGTAAAATGGCTGACAAAGGACATCAATGATTCCTTTGTAAAGAATGAACTTGATAATATTGAGAGGAAAATCTATGACATGATGGATGAGGTGAATTTCAATGAAAATTGGGCAAGCAATACTTCCTCTTTGGCACTCAGAAACAAGCTTTTAAATCTTGAAAATAGAGTTGCCATGAGACAAGCATTTATGGAAAAGGTGATTAAAGAAAGACTGAAAAACCTCTTTATCTATGTCAAGAAGAAGGAAGGTAAAACCTTTGACTATAGAGATGTAGCCATTAAATTCACACGTAATTTGCCTACGGATCTTGTAGGCCTTGCAGATGTTGTTGGAAAACTACAAAATATATGCTCTCAAGAAACCCTACTGACCTTATTGCCATTTGTAGAAAATCCCAAGGTGGAGGTGCAGAAATTCAAATCTGAGTTGGAGAAAATTGATTTTGAAACTTCGGGAGATGATGACAATTGAATGGTAATTACAGAGAGGAAATCCTAGAGATAAAAAAGGAAGCCATAGAAAAGGTGAATGATGATGTCAAAGAAGTTTATAGCCAACATAAGGAGGTGCTGGGTGGACTGTTGATTATGCTAATAGATTTATTTGATAGATATTCTAAAGAAGGGAGGTTTCATGCTAATCGATATGAGAGAGAAAAGATATTAAAGGAAGTTAAAGAGACAATTGTTAAAGAAACGAAGCAACTGATAACACGAGATATTCATATTAGCAAGGATGCTTTAGAAGAAATTATTAGAAAGAGTCATGAAGAGCATATGAAGTTATGGGGGAGTAGGGGTAGTACTACACTTACGCCTCTTTTTATTCAAGAGATAATCTTTAGAGACTATAAAGGGAGTACATTCAATAATAGGATCATGGAGAATAAGAAAAAGTTGGCAAATAGACTTTATGTTGAGTTTGATAAAGGATTGAAGAAGCATGCTACATTGGTAGAACTATCCCACAGCATACAAGAGACCTTTAAAAGATCTAATTACGAATCCTACCGTTTACTCATGACAGAACAGGCAAGGGTATTTGAAGAAGTTCAGAGAAATGCATTTCTTATTTCAGAAATGGTGGATAGAGTAATGTGGGTAGCTGCTCTTTGTGAAAATACCTGTCCCTATTGTGAAATGATGGATGGAAGTATTTTTGCAGTAGATGATCCCAATAAACCTGAGATCCCTGCCCATGTATTTTGTCAGTGTTGTTGGGTGCCAGTATAACAGTAGAAATTATCGTTGCCGTAGAGTTACTTTCGTGATGATAGGAAGTAGCTCTTTTTTTATATCTAAAAACATGCGTTTCCAGTTCTTAGAGTTGGAAGGGCAAATTATAAGGAGGATTATTTATTATGACATTGGAAGAGGTAAAAGAGTTTTTACAAAGTGAAGAAGGAAAAAAGGAAGAAGTCATTGCATATTTGCAGGAGATAAATCCATTAACTGTTGCAAGGGTGCAGGAATTCTTAGAAGTAAATCCTGAAGCGAAAAGCTGGATGGATTCCATTAAGGATAAGCATCTATCCAAAGGATTAGAAACTTGGAAAAGTAACAATCTTGAAAACCTAATCTCCGAGGAAATCAAAACTAGATTTCCAGAGAAGGATGAAAAGGAAGTTGAGGTTGAGAAGTTAAGAAGTGAAATTGAACAGATGAAGCAGGAAAAATTAAGGGAATCCTTAACCAATAAAGCCATCAAAATAGCTACAGAAAAGAATCTACCCGTTGAGTTGGTAGATTTTTTTATTGGTAAGGATGAAGAGATGACTGCATCTAACCTTCAAGCATTAGAGAATACCTTTAGTCAATCTGTACAGAAAATGGTAGAGACAAGATTAAAAGGAGAAGGTTATGTACCACCAAAAGATAGTGAAGTCAAATCTGGTAATTTAGAAGGTTTATCGATGGAAGAGTATATCAAAGAGAGAAATAAATAAAATTTGAAAGGGAAAGGTGATATTTTATGGGAAATACAATTTTAACACCATCAATTATAGCAAAGGAAGCATTAATGCAATTAAGAAATAATACAGTTATGGCAAGTTTGGTACATAGAGATTATTCACAGGAGTTTGTGGCTGGTGTGGGTAATACAGTAACCATCAGAAAACCAGCAACATTTGAAGCACAGGAGTTTGATAGAAATACAGGCATTCAGATTCAAGATGCAACGGAAGGTTCTGATACAGTAGTAATGGATAAATTACTAGATGTATCCTTTGAAGTAACCTCTGAACAGTTAACTATGGACATTAAAGATTTCAGTGAACAACTATTAGTTCCAGCAATGCAGGGGTTTGCCAATAAAATAGATCTATATTTACTTGGTTTATATAATGATGTTCCTAATGCCAGTGGTATAGCAGGAACCACTCCAGGTGAAGTAAGTGATATTACTGGAGCTAGAAAAATATTAAATGACAATAAAGTACCTTTTGCAAATAGAAACCTTGTGATTGACACAACAGCAGAGGATAAACTTCTGCAATTACCTACCTTCCATGAAGCTGATAAAGTAGGGGATAATGGTACTGCCATGAGGGAAGCCTCCTTAGGTAGAAAGTTTGGCTTTAATATATTTATGGATCAAAATGTCCTAACCCACAGCAAAGGAACTTTAGCTGGTGATGAAGGGACAATAAAAGTAAAGGGTTCAGTAAGTGCAGGTTCAACTCAATTAGTAATAGATGGGATAAACCTAACAGGAAATCTTATCAAAGGTGATATCCTATCTATTGGAGGCAAGTCCTACGTAATAAAAGAGGATGCTACTGCTGCTAGTAATGAGATCACTGTAAAAGTATATCCTGCTACAACGGATATTGCCGATGATACTGAAGTGATTATTACTGGTAACCATACTGCTAATCTTGCATTCCATAAAAATGCCTTTGCATTGGTAAGTAGACCACTTGCATTACCAAGGGGACTAAGTTCGGAGCAAAAGGCAATCGTCAACTATGATGGATTTGGTTTAAGGGTAATTTATGATTACAATAGTCAATACAAGAAGGATGTTATTTCGATTGATATGCTCTGTGGAGTAAAGACTTTAAATCCTGAATTGGCTTGTAGGTTATTAGGCTAAGAATATTCAAAGTAGGGGTGTGCCTTAGGGTGCATTCCTATTTCTATTTTAAAAGAAAGGGTGATGATATTGAAATGTCCTTATTGTGGGATAGATTACAACAGCAATATTTCATTTGATGCTCATATACAAAATTGTTTCTACAGAGATAACCCCATTAAAAAGCAAGAAAATAAAGTTGAAGAAACACCAGCATATGAGGCTATGAAATACAAGGAGTTAAAAGGCTTGGCAAAGTCTAAGGGAATTAATACGAATAAAATGAAAAAAGAAGATCTGATTCAAGCTATCAAGGAATTGGAGGGGTAAAGTGATGTTGGAATTGATGAAAGAGTTATTAGAAATAGATCTTATCGATAGTACTAAGGATCATGTGCTAAATCACTTTCTAAAAAAGGCTTGTGAGGTTAGCCTTGGTTATTGCAATGTTTCAGAGTTGCCAGATAAATATGATGATACTATAGTTGACTTTGCAGTGTACTTGTATAGAAATAGAAACAATACAGGATTGATTCAAAAACGTGAAGGAGAAAAGAATGCAACTTTTGAGATAGGGGTTCCTGAAGAGATTAAACTTGCATTGCCACCACCTAAAATAAAGGTTGGTGGCTATTAATGTTTTATGATAGAGAAATTAAAATATTAGACAATGAACAACAAGTAGTTAGAAAGATACTTGGAGATTTACAGCCATATCATAAGAATTTTCATTATGAAGATGGCTATGAACTGGAAATTACCCAAAGGGCTTTCTGCGATAGAGAGCCCTTAATACATAAGTATGTAAAGCTAATGATTGGTGATATTCAGTATAAAGTATTGGATATGAAGGTGTGGAGTGATTATTTAGAATTATGGTTATATGAATGTAGAGATTAAAGGAAGGTGGAGTATGTCTAAAAAACTAGAAGAAATCATAGACTTTATGATTGATGAGAAGGGAAGTCCTGTAGAAATTAATAATATGGAAGCTTGGGCATTAATATGGGATGCAACCGATAATGTTCATTATTATAACGATAAGTTTATCAGATGTAAGGAGTTAATTGAAACAGGAGATAAAATATTTCTAATCGATGAAAATCACACTTATCTCATAATAAGTCAAGTGGCATTAAAGGAGAATCATTATAGGGCAAGGCTTAGAAAATGTAACCAGTTACTTCTAAAAGAGATACCAGGGGAAGAAGTAATAGTAGGCTATGATCCAATGGGGAGACCGATTTATGAGTATACTGACCCACAGGATATTTACTTTCCAGCAATTGCAGAGAATAGAGCAATGGATATTAAATCTAATCAACCTATTGTATTGCTGGAAAATGAAATCATGGCTATTTTACAAGACAATATAGAAAATAGAGAGCATTTTATTGAAGATGAAAGATTTAAAGTAGTTGGTAAGGAATACAGAGTAATTGGCGTAGGTAGACTTCAAAATGGCTTGATTACAATAAAGGGTGAATTGGTATAAAGATTATTTGATTTATAAATAAGAAGGGCAGATGTTATTACGAGGTTATTACAAAATTGAGGGGGAATTTCATGGTAAACAAATCAGTAGAATATTTATTAAGTACACATATTTTAAAGGATCTTAAATCTAGAAATTTAATTACAGAAGAAGAGTTTATTGCCATAGATATAGAAAATAAAAAATCCTTTCAAATGGCTAAAAATCAGGGAATTAACTTGATTAGTTAGCGAATGAATTATATCATTGACACACTAAAAAGAATATATTTGAAAGGGTGGTTATATGGAAAAAGTAACAGTTATAAAACCAAAGGTCTATAAAAATTTCAATGGAAAAGCAAAGGATGAAGTAAAAAGAGTAGCAGCCTATTGTAGAGTAAGTACCCATCATGAAGAACAACTTAATAGTTATCAAGCACAAGTATCACATTACACAGCTCTCATTCAGAATAATCCTGAATGGGAGCTGTGTGATATTTTTGCAGATGAAGGGATATCGGGAACCAATTCAGAAAAAAGACCAGAGTTTCAACGAATGATTAAAGAAGCTAAAGCAGGAAAAATTGATTTAATTCTTACAAAGTCCATTTCAAGGTTTGCTAGAAACACAATGGATGTTTTAGAATATGCAAGGATGCTAAGGGGCATAGGAGTAGCGATAGAGTTCGAAAAAGAAAGAATAAATACACTAGAAGCTTCAGGGGAGGTCATGATGACGATATTTAGTTCTTTAGCACAGGAAGAATCAAGAAGTATATCAGAAAACTCTAGATGGGGGATTGTTAAAGGATTTAAAGATGGAAAAGTATTTTGCAATACAACAAGGTTTCTTGGTTATGATAAGGATGAGAATGGAAACCTTGTAGTCAATAAAAAAGAAGCCAGAATTGTAAAGAGGATCTATCAAGAGTACCTAGAAGGAAAAAGTGCTCAAGGAATAGCGAAGGGACTAGAACAGGATGGGATTCCAACAGTAACAGGCAATAAAAAATGGTGGGATAGCACAATAACCTTGATATTAACCAATGAAAAATATTATGGAGCATTGCTTCAACAAAAGACAGTGACAGTAGATTTTTTAACCCATAAGCGAGTAAAGAACCAAGGCTTTGCAGATCAATACTTTATAGAGGAGAACCATGAAGCCATCATTCCTAAGGAAATATGGCAGAGGGTACAGGAAGAAAAAGAAAGGAGGGCACTTCTTAAAAATAACAAAAAAGGGGATAGAGGAAAATACTCCAGCAAATATCCCTTTAGTAGCAAGATCGTCTGTGGAGATTGTAATAATACCTTCAAAAGAAGGATTTGGAATAGCAATAATAAGAGTAAGAAAATTGTATGGCAATGTAAGACTTATATCCAACAGGGAAAAGATGCCTGCCATATGAAAGCAGTAGGGGAGCAGGTGTTAAAGGATGCTTTTGTAAAGGTTTTTAACGATATACAGAAAAATAAAGAGGGTTTTACAAAGACATTGCTGGAGAATATTGAGAAGGTGCTTAAGAAGAGATTTAGGAACAATAGGATAGAGGAAATAGATGAAAATATAGAAAATATAAAGAAGGAGTTAAAAGCCTTAGTCAAGCTACAAACCACTGGAAAAATTGACGGAGAAGTTTACAATGAGGAATATATGAGAATATCCCAAGAACTAGAAACCTTGAGAAAAGAGAAGGGAAAATTTGAAAGGGCAAATGAGGCTGAGGAGGAATATAAGGATAGAGTCAAAGAAATTATTGAAATAGTGGATAGTATGGATAGACTATTAGAAGAATTTAATGATGAAATATTTAATGCCTTGGTTGAGAAGATTGAGATTCTTGAACCAAGGCATTTTGTTTTTGTTTTGAAGAGTGGGGTTAGGGTGGAGGAAATCGTTAAAAATCCCTGAGTTAAGAAGTGATAAAAAAATTGGTGTGAAAATAAATTTCAGTATAGAACTACAAGGCAATATAGTGCTAAAGAAATCTTTTAAACAGCTATATTTTAATATAATTATTTAAAAGATTTTTCTTTAGCAATTTTATAATAGTGCAAGAGATAGTTATTCAGACTTCACTTTTATAGTACCCAATTTATAGAAAAAACGTATTCGGAATGGTATAATGTATAAAAATGGACTTTCAATATAGTTTTTAATAGATTGGGGTGGAATAATGGATACATACACACCAGATAGCAGTGGAATAAATAGTTTAGGTGGGTTTTCTTATCAAATTAGGGTTTTTGTATATTATATGTTATTACTCGAGGATAAAATGCAAATAGAATTTGAAACAATAGATGATGTTAATATAAAAAAAATTAAACCTAATGAAATAGATAATAATGATGAAAATTTTATTAGTAAAATAAGTGGAGTAGATAGTAACATAGCAATACAGGTTAAAAGAACAAGTATAACGGAAAATACAGCTCAAAAAACACTTCTGAATTGGATACTACTTGAAACATCGGAAAATGTAGTAACTAAGTATGTATTACTTACTGACCAAGAATATAATAATAAAGATATACTTTTTAATAAATCAGCCAAAGAATTATTTCAATGCATTGAAAAGTCAGATAAAAGTGCCAAAGCAATTATAACTAAAGTTAAAAATAAATTTAAAAATAATTTCAAAGAATTTGAGAAAAAATACAACTCAATAAATGAGAAGTATGAATTTATTGCATTTGATAATATTGATAAGAAAATAGATGAAGCTAGTGCTATTTTATTTAGAAAAGCAGGTATAAATAAAGTGGTATATTATAACAGAATAAAGGAGTTACTTCAACATGTTACAGTTGAAGTAATGGAAGCTGTTAATAATAAAAAGGCATACATATTTAGTTTTGATGAATTTATGGCACTAATAGATGATATATGTTTCAGAATAAAAGAAGAAGTAATGAGACCACTTTACTCTAATTTTAAAAGGATGAATAAGGTTGATTTTAAAGAATTGCACATAGCCAATTCGAGAGAGTATCAACAGTTGGTCGCGTGTGAATTACCACAAAATTTAATAGAACAACACTTGGGATTTAGTGGATATTATGAAAGTCTTAAATTTTCGTATATGGAGACAAATAAGATTTGCAAAATTAAAGATATTGAAGAAACAACCTATGAAAATTTTGAAAATGTGAAATTTAGTTTACAGCGAAGTGGACAAGATAACCCCTATAATCGATTAGAAGAAACAAAAAAACAAAGCAATTCTTATGCAGATAATGAACAGATTAAATTCGGTTCTAGCATATACTTAACAAAAGAGGAAATGGAAGATATTCAAATTTCTTGGGAGGATGAAGACAATGAGAAACCTCAAACTCGAAATAGAAGCAATTCAGATTAGTATTTATTGTGATATTATTATTCATATCTTAAAAAAGCACAAAGAACTAAGCATAAGCAAGTTATTAGTTTTTTCATACTTAATTAAAAAAGAAAGATTCATACCAAGTAAAGTTTACAATGGAAATAATACTCAGGATATAGTTTGTAAATGTATTTCTTTGCTCGCGGGTGATTATGATGAATATTGTAATAGTATACAATATATTATTAAGGCAATTCACCTGCTAATAACGGATAAAGTATTACAATTGAGGAATAATCATTTGCATTGCAAAACAGACATAAAGGTGAAAAAAACATTGTATGATGAAAACATATTTATGGAAAAAGCCATTGAAGCGAGCAAAAATATGACAGATAGACAATTTTTGAAAGAGGTAATGTATAATGTTTAAAATAAATAAACTGATTATGTATGGAGTAGATGATAGAGAGTATATATATAAATTCGCATCAGGAGTAAACTATTTTAAAGGGAAAAATAGTTCTGGAAAAACGGAATTTTATAGTTTTATAGATTTTATGTTTGGGTCTGCAGAAGATATTAGTAAGAAACCTTGGTATAATGATACTTTAGAAAAAGCATCAATTATATTCCAAGTAGATGGTATTAAATATGTTATATCGAGAACCCGGAATACTGAAGAGAATTATTTACATTATGCTGATGAAGAAGAGGGGGAAAGTATTAACTTACGAGAGTATAAAGGAAAGCTTAACTCTATATTTACTAAGGATGAGAGTGTATTAAAAAATATAAGAAATTTTACAGATGAAGAGTTGACCTATAGGGCATTTACAATGTTTAATTTTCTTGGTGAGCAAAGACAAGGTGTTATACATGATTTTTTAGATAAGTGTAGTGATATAAAATATTCTGTAAAACTTGCACCTATATTAAATTTTATTTTTAATAAAAATTTAGATAAAATATATGAACTTCAACAGGAACTAGATTTATTATTAGAAGAAATAAAAGGGTTAGAGGAGTCTTTAACAAGACATGATTTCATATGTACACTAGTTAATAATAATTTACAAAAATTGGGTTCTAATGCTTGGTATACAGGTAAAAATGCTTCTGATGTAAAAAAGCAACTTAATGACATAAAAGACTTACAGAGTGTTGTCAAGAAGAAAGACGAAAAAAATATAGCTGATTTAGAAGTAATGTATAATAATATTTCTGAGCAAATAAAGATTTATGAAAATAAGATATCTGATACAAAGCAATTTAAAAAAGATAATAGTAATAGGAAAATGCTATTAGAAAGGTTAAATTCGCTACTTGAGGAGAATCAAGCATTCGAATATTTGATTAAGCCACTTGAGAAATTAGTTTCTGAACTGGATAATACGATTTCATTTAGCAAGTATATTATAAGTGATAATACAATCAATGAGCTAAGGAAACAACGAGATGATTTGAAAACTGAAATTAAAAGAAATGACGCAAGATTCAAATGTTATTCTATAGACGAGAAAACAAAAGCGATTGCATTAATTGAAGATTATTTATCAGTTAACATTAGTTTTAATGATAATGAACTTAAAGAAAAAAGAAAAAGAATTAAAGAAATAAGGAAAGAATTAAGAGTATTACAAAATTCTGATGACTCATCAAAAAGAGAAAAACTTTCTCAATATATCACTAAGCTTTATCAGTCAGCACAAGGGATATCATCTGTAGTAGATGATGATATTAATCAAGAAGGTTTTAAAATAAAGTATTTTAAAAAAGGGAATATTTTACAGCCTGTAATTATTGAGAAAACAGATGACGAAAAAGACTCTGAAAAGAAAAAAGAAGTAAATTATTATATTGGTAGCATGGCTAGGCATACATTAATACAGTTGTGTGGGTATTTTGGATTTCTTGATATGCTTATAGGTGATAACAAATATCCTCTAATTCCGATTCTAGTTATAGATCATATTTCAAAGCCATTTGATGAAAGTAATAAAAAAGCTATAGGAACGGTGATTAAGGCTGCGTATGAAAGTATTGGCAAGGATAGGTTGCAGATATTTATGTTTGATGATGAAGATTATGAATCACTTGATCTGAAACCAGAACACTCTAATAATTTAGTTACAGATAAAAAAACTGGATTTAACCCTTTTTATATCCCTTTACCTAAACAGCAGAATGAAGATGAAACAATTAAAGATAAGACAAAAGACTAATTATTTTAGAAGGTATAATCAAGGTTGAAAAAGTTCTTAAATATTTTTATGTGACAATTAAAAAATAATGTGAAATTCGAATTGATTGTATATTATTTAGATAAGCACTTAGTAGTATTAAACTAAAACTATATTAATAATATCATGGTTTAAATGGAAAATGAGAGGATATATCCCTTTTATCGTCTCCACACATGTGGAGACAGTTGTGTTGATAACGAGAAAGTGAAAATGGGAAAGCCTTGAAAATAATGAGTTTTATAAGTGAAAATAAATCTGTCCACTCAACTTTAACCCTCGATATGCGTTCATAGGAACATATCGAGGGTACATTTTTGGAAAAAATTTTATTCTAAAATTACAGAGGGTTGAGTTGACAGATTAGATAAATTTGTAGGTTTGAGAAGATAGGATGGATGTATATATGCAAAGGTCATTATTGGGTATAGAATAACAATTATTAAATTCAAAGTAAAAATCATCCGATTGCAAATTAGAATAACCCGAGATACAGATATATCGTGTGGAGATGTGTCAGTCTCCTAGAGGAAAAAGGGGTTGACTGCAACTCATCAACCATAAACGAAAAACATTGCTTACAGCAGTTATCAAAGCTATTAACGAACTACTAGCTAACAAAGAACCTTTCATTTCAATATTGCAGAAAAACATAACTACTGTTCTTAATGAGGAAAAGGAAAATGCCATCGCTGATATCAATGGCCAACTGGAAGAATTACAGCAACAGCTACTTCAACAAGCAAAGTCTAAGAATGATTACAACGAAGTGGCTGATGAGATGACAGAATTCTCGAATGAGCAGTCCTACGAGTTGGAGGAATATGATGAGCAACTGGTAAGGCGGCTTATTGAGAAAAGTGATAGCTGACAATAAATTAGCCATGCTAACAATAAGACCAAAAACCTTCAAAGGTCGGCTTAGCCGGAGTTGGAATTTTAATTTTTTATAATAGCACAACCATCTTAATAATTCTTAATAGTTTTCTATCCTATTTCTTAAGCAGTTTTACTTAGAATAGCATATATAATCTACACAATAAGATTAGGTGGTGTTAAGTATGTTTAAATTTCTAAAAGAATTTGTTAAAAAACCTCGACTTATTGGAGCTATTGCTCCAAGTAGTAAATATCTTACAGAAAAAATGATAGAGAATATAGACTTTTTAAAAAGTGAATGCATCATAGAATATGGTGCAGGTACTGGAGTTTTTACAGAGAAACTCTTGGCAAGAATGAAAGATGATACACTTCTTTTGGTTTTTGAGAATAATAGAAATTTTTACCAGGAACTTGTTAAGCACTATGGGCATAAAAAGAATGTTAAAATAATAAATGATAGTGCTGAAAATGTGGTAAGATATATGAATGAGTATAATTTAACGAAAGTGGATTATATTGTATCAGGAATTCCTTTTGCTTCGCTACCGTTTAATATAGCTGAAAATATATTAAAGGACACAAAGAAAATACTAGCTGCTGAAGGGAAATTCATAACATTCCAATACTCTTTAATAAAACTACAGACCTTTAAAATCTATTTTAGAGAAATAAATTATAAAAAAGTTATACTTAACATTCCCCCAGCATATGTACTAAATTGCAGGGTACAGGAGGAAATATGATGGATAAGATACTTGTCGTTGATGACGATGCCAGTATAAGAAAACTAATAGAATTATATTTAATAAACGATGGTTATTCAGTAGATATTGCTAGTGATGGGATAGATGCTCTGAACCTACTAGAAAAAAATGAATATGATTTAATAATACTAGATATTATGATGCCGAAGCTGGATGGAGTAGCTACTTGTTTAAAAATTAGAGAGAAGGAGACAATGCCAATCATATTTCTATCAGCCAAGGGAGAAGAAATTGATAAAATAGAAGGTTTAACCGTTGGAGCCGATGATTATATTACAAAGCCATTTGGATCAATGGAATTATTAGCAAGGGTGAAGGCACAACTAAGAAGATACAAAAAGTTCAGTGAAAATCCCATAGATAAGAATATAATTGAGATTGGGGACTTAGTTATTAATACGAATACCCACGAAGTTAAAGTAAGAGGAGAACAAGTAAAGCTAACACCGAAAGAATTTGATATATTAGAAACTTTGGCCAGAAATAAAGGTATTGTATTTAGTGTAGAAAAACTATATGAAACTGTATGGAAAGAGAATTTTGCTGTATCCGATACCTCTATAGTAGTTCATATCACAAATATAAGGCAAAAAATAGAGTTAGACCCCAAGTCCCCTCAGTTCATCAAGACCGTATGGGGTGTGGGGTATAAGATATGAAGCGTAAAATGTTAAGTAAAATATCAATAAAGTTGATACTATTGAATATCACTGCTTTTGCCATTAGTATAGTAGTCTTCATTCTAGTTACTAGCGTTTCAACGTATTTTATAATAATTAGGTACGCCGATAAAATGGATATACCTATGGTTTTAGCCCATAACATTTATTCTTTGTTCTTGACTGTTTTACCTATAATTATTTTCATTGGGATCTTTTTGGTAGGGATAAATAAGCGGGTTAAATATCTAAATTATATAATAAATAGTTTAAAGGGAGTGAAGGAACAGGTTTATTTGGAAGAGCTAAAGCTAGATGGGAATGATGAAATTACAGAGTTAGCAAGTAGTATCAATATTATGTCTAATAGACTAAAGGAAAACTATGAAAGAGAAAAGAAAATCGAACAAGGTAAAAATGACTTGATTGTGGCAGTGTCCCACGACTTAAAAACACCGTTGACTTCTATAATAGGCTATTTAGAAATAATCAATAAAAACTCAAACACATATAACCATGAGGAAATTGAATATCTAAATATAGCATACGAAAAGAGCAAAGGCTTGAAAGATTTAATTGATGAATTATTTGAGTATACAAAGCTTGCTAATGATTATGTTGTTTTAGAAAAATCACCTTGCAACATGGTAATATTAGTAAAACAAGTTGTTGGAGAGTATATACCTTTGTTAAAACAAAAGAATATTTCAGTAGAAATAGATTGCCACTCAAAAGAGCTATGGTGTGAAATAGATGTTCAAAGCATCATAAGAGTTCTAGATAACATTATAAAAAATGCTGAAAAATATAGTTTTGAGAATACAGAATTAAAAGTGTTTATAGGAAAAATAGGAAATGAAATAAAGATTACCTTTCAAAATGCTGGAGAACATATTGCGGGTGAAGAACTAGAAAAGATATTTGACAAAATGTATAGACTAGATAAGTCAAGAAATCAAAGAATCGAAGGGTCTGGATTAGGACTAGCAATCTCTAGAAGAATTATTGAACTCCATGGAGGAAAAATATGGGCCCAGTGCGACGGTAACATTGTAAAATTTAACATAACCCTTAAAATGGCATAGTTCAATACTAAAGACTGTGCCTTTATAATTTCTTAAAGATAATAAAACCCTATGTACGATATTGTACTTCCTTAATAATTCTTTATATTTTTCAAGTAAGTATCTTAATACTTTACTTCTAGAATGTAAGAGAAACTAGCCGAAAAATATGTAAGGAAAAAACACAATATTATGCGTGGGAGGAAATAAGATGGATTTAATATATTTTTTTATATGCTTTGCTCAACCAATAATACTATTTACCCCTGAAATGGTGACTATTACAGCAGGAAGCTTGACATTAGGTGCTTTTAAAGGTTTTATGATTGGCTATTTTGGCATTCTAATGGGGATTGTAACGATGTACTTTATGGGAAGATTTGCTCAACAGCGCATAGTAAGACATATAGGGAAGGAAGAATTATTTAATAAATACACCAGACTAGTTGAGAAAAATGGCGATGTTATTATCGGCGTACTATTTATATTACCTATACTACCAGACAATATAATATGTGCTGGAGCAGGTATAAGTAAAGTTTCATTAAAAAGATTTATTTTTATTGCAGCTATATCAAAGCTAATAACAACGTTTCTCTATGCATATTCTGTAGAATTAGCAAATGTTTTTTCAATAAGCAAGCTACAGCTAATATTGAGTAAGTTGTTAATAATGACCCTAATTGTTTTGGTAAATCAATTCATTAAGAAGAAAGAACCAAGAAAAATGAAACAATTACATGATATGAGCTAGGGCAAGTGCTATATCTTCCGTAAAGGTAGGAAGACCTCTAGGCGATAATGTATAGGGTGGCATAAGATAATTCAGGAAGTTATTGGTAAGGGTTTAAAATGAAATAATTCAAGTTGATATATTCCCGCTTACCGATAGTGCTAAAAATACCATGGATATGTTTCCTTGCACTGATAATCCTAATGACATTCATTCTGTCCTCACGAGCCATGTGGAAACTGTCGCTAAACTATCTAGGATTTAGAAGGGTTTCACTGGTTATAAAACTAAAAATAACACTACTTTGCCACCCGTTATTACAGCAGGGTGGCAAAAAGTTGCATTCTTTGAAAGCGACTTCCATAAAACTGTTGATTTTGATAATCTGCTTTTAGGTGTACAAGGAATAGAAATATATAGATAACCTAATATCTTATATAAATTGATGTTATTCTAAAAGTTTGATACAGTAAAAGTAATAACTAGATTGTAAAAAACAAAGGAATAGATTATTATCTAGCACCTAGAGGATAGTTAGGAGAAAAATTAAATATGAAGAAGATAAGAAAACAACGGAAACTACGAAAAAAACAAGAAGAGAATTTCAATGATTATATAGATTCTGATGAAAACTTTTATTTCATTGTTGGATATACATCTGGAGGAGCACCATATGGAATTACATGGGAAGAGGCTAGTAAAGATGGATTAATTGAAAAGGATAGCTCAAGTAAGAAAAGCAAAGAAGATGATAAGATTCCATTTTGATTTGCAAATAAAGCTGAAGAAACCTAGGCAGGATAAAATATAACAATGAGCCTACCATTTTTTGAGGAATCCCTTAAAAATATCAAGCTTTGTTAGTTGACAATAGGGCTTGAAAGAAAAGAGATGAGAAAAGCAATGAATTATAGCGAGTTTATGAAAGCAGTTGATGAAAAACTATCTGATATGTCTGAAGTAGAAAAAACTGAATGGATACATAATATGGCTCGGACTACAAATGAGAATCAGAGAATTATATTTTTAAACTCCTTAACAAAAAAACAAGAGTATTGTCTGGAAATTTCTATAAAAAAGGAGATAAAAGAGCTAGAAGACTGGTGTAGAAAAGTAAAAGATGCAGAAATCTATTTTGAGTGTAGCGGTTATGAAGAGTATGGAGACGGTTATTGGGATAGTGATTATACTTATGAGTATTCTGATATCTTTGAAATAGGAAAAGAGCTTTCTAGAGTATTTCAGATTTTAGAAGGCTTGTTATTCCAAAAAGAATACCAGCAGGCGGCAGCATTATATGATGTGCTCTGCAGTATACCCTTTTCGGCATTGGATAGCGATATAGAAGAGTGGAGTGAGTTGGAGCTGGAGGAACTTGTAGAAGAAAAACTGGTAACGCTGGATTTAAAACGTATTGCTCTGAATATGATGTATGCAAAATATCAAGTTACTGAAGGGGAAGAAAGAGCAGTTACACTGTACCGGTATCTTTCATGGGACATGTGCAAAAACATAAAGGTAGAAGAACTGTTTACGGTAGGACCGGAAGAGCTTAAAGGAATAGACGGATTTATGGAGGATTGGATTTCTTTTCTGAAAAACACAAATGGCGACCAGGCGGGAGGTTTGCTGTCGGAGGCATGCATATATCAAGGTGGTATCAGCCGTCTATGTGAAGTAGCTAGAGAAGCATGGGAGAGACATCCGGTTTTATATCATCATGCTTGTAAGTATCTGCTACATGAAAAAAAGGAGGTTGAGTGTATAAAGCTAGCAATGGAGGCTATTAGTGTATTACCTGAAAAGTTGCTTATTAGGGGAAATATTGCAGATTTAGCTGCAAAAGCTGCTGTACAGTTGGAAGACACTGATATAATTAATCAATGCTATGAGGCGGCTTTTTATTCTCAATCAACACTGTACCATTATTTGCGATTATTTGAGCTTTCAGATTATCAGAATATAGCAGATAGGGCGGTTAAGTATGCAAAAACACTACCTGAGAACTCTATGTGGGAAGAATATCATAAAAATAAACAGATGATGGTGAATAGTATTTCAAAGGAACATAAGATGCTCCTCCGGTTTTTTAACGGAGAGTTTGATTATATTTATGAAGAATGTAAAAAAGATAGAATTACACTAGGCTGGAGCAGCAATTTTAAGGGAACTGTTGTACCACTTTTTATTTTGCTATTATACAAGAATAAAAAGATTACAAAAGCTGGTCAACGATTGATAGATGGAATAGAATACAGACTGGGATCCACTGAAGACTATAGACAAAGCTTTACGGACCAATTTTTAGGCTGGAAAGAAAAAGTAGTTCTAAGAAATGAACAATATGAAAAGTATATTGGTTGGCTGAAGGAGGAAATAGATAAAAGAACTGAGGCTGTTGTAGGGGGAAACCACCGAAAAAGTTATTATAAGGCAGCGGCACTGATAACAGCATTAGGTGAAACATTGGAGTCAAATGGGAAGTTACATGGAAGAATGGTTACGATAGAACATTATAAAAAAATGCATCCCAGAAAAAGAGCATTTAAAGCAGAATTTGAACAGTTTAATGAGGAATAAACGAATAAATAATTATTCCACTGTTATGAAGGAGAGGTTCGAAATGAATAAGACTAACCCGGAGAAAGCAATTAAAGAATTGACTATAATGCTTATGTATTTAACACGATTTAATGAAGGAGATCGTTTTGGCTCGAATTTTGATATGGCTTGGAAGGGATATGATTTTGATATTATTAATGAACTGGATGAGGAAGATTATATCCGACAGGGTAGCCATCGATCTAAGTCTGTAGCAATTACTGAAGAGGGGATAAAATTAGCAAAGGAACTATTACATAAATACAACGTATTGGATTGGAAGTAGGAGGAATAGTATCGTTAGATGTTAAAGGATCTGAAATAAAATGATACACGCCAAATAATATGGGAATAGCACATCAGCATGTATGCAGAGTGGTTACAAAATATGAAAAGATAGCTGGTGTAAAAAATCCGCAAGAAATAATAAATGATTTGCTCCTTGATATAGAAAAAGACCGGATTTTGTAGATGAACTGAGTAAAATTCAATAATTATGTAGGAAAGGAGGAGAAATAATTATGAATAAAAGTAATAATAAACTTCAAATAAGAAACAGTACAGCAGAATTTTTAATTTTTACATCACAAACAGAGGAAAATTCTATTGAAGTCATGATTGTAGATGAAAACGTATGGTTAACTCAAGACATGATTGCGACACTTTACGGGAAAGGGCGCTCTACCATCACAGAGCATTTAAAAAATGTCTTTGTAGACGGCGAATTAGATGAAAAATCAGCATGTCGGAAATTCCGACGAACTGGTGCTGATGGAAAAGTGTATAACACTAAATTTTATAATTTAGAAGCAGTGATTGCAGTGGGTTTTAGAACAAATTCTGAGCGAGCTATAGTTTTTCGTCAGTGGGCAACTTCAGTATTGAAGGATTTTTCTATCAGAGGCTATGTTATTGATAAAGAAAGGCTAAAAAATGGAGCATTTCTAAATGAAGAGTATTTTGATCATTTGCTAGAAGAAATTAGAGAAATTAGAGCTAGTGAAAGAAAATTTTATCAAAAAATAACAGATATTTATGCTACTGCTATGGATTATTCTCCTGATGCTTTGACAACGAAAACATTTTTTAAAACTGTCCAAAATAAATTACATTTTGCAATCCATGGTAAAACAGCTGCAGAGCTTATAGTAGACAGAGCGAATGCAGAGAAAAAAAACATGGGATTAACAACCTGGAGAAATGCTCCTAAGGGAAAAGTTCTTAAAAGTGATGTATCAATAGCTAAGAATTATTTAACTCTCGAGGAAGTGGACTCCCTTAATAGAATAGTTACCATGTACCTTGATTATGCTGAAAATCAAGCAAAAAGAAGAATTCCAATGACGATGGAGGATTGGGCAAGCAGGCTCAATGCTTTCTTGCAATTCAATGAATATGAAATATTAAATAACTCAGGAAAAGTCACGGCAGAAATAGCAAAAGCCTTTGCCGAAAGTGAATTTGAGAAATATAGGATTGTTCAAGATAGGCTGTTTGAGAGTGACTTTGATAGGTTGTTAAAGGAAAGTGAAGTTGAAGAATAGTGAGTGTTACTTTGGAGAAGCTTTAGGTTACTTACTATTGTGGATATTAAGAGATATTGCATGAGATTAGTGAAGAATTATATTGATAGAAAAACAAATGGGTGGCAATGCTACCATCCAAAAGTTATAGGAAACTATGGAAAGATATAAAAAGCAGAGAGGGCTTATTATATCAACTACATAACTTATAAAGGGGTCCAGGAGGCAACAAAAGAGGAAAGAAGAGCTTTTGCCTACAAACATCTTAAAGTCTTTTGTATTGCTAATATATTTTTTGTAATTTATTCGATTATCTCCCTTATATTTCATTATTCTACAGGATTAGATGTAGGAGTTTTTATAGTGATTATTATCATTTCAGCTATTAGAACTGTCCCCTATGAGCTAAAGGAAAAATAGAATATTAAGTAAAGAATTGTGGAATTTTATAGAAAATTATAGATAAATTATTTATGAGAGGAATGGTGTAATGTCAGTAACAGATTTCGGAGTAGTTCAAAAATGGGCTCAGCTACCTGAAAATATAAAAAAACTTATTTTAGCAAATGTATTTTGTCCTTCTTGCGGAGTCACAACCATTAAAAAATATACTTTGCATGATGATAAATCTGATATTTTACTTAAAGGTAAATGTAGTAAATGTGGCAAGGATGTAGCGAGGTTTGTTGAAAATGAATAAATGCAGAAAACTTAAGCTTATGAAGAATTATGTACCGTGTAAGGCCGTTGAAAACGAAGAAATTTTTCGCAATGGCATCTTCAATTTCAATATTTCAAGAATCCTTGAAGATATTATCAAGAGAGAGTTAGATGTTGAAAGGGAGGATATAAATACTGCTGATTGGTATAGAATACACTTTCATGGTTTAATTGACGAAACTCATTTACTGTCGGTTGATATAACAAAGCCAGTAATTCAAGCAGAAATTATACCAGGCAGATATGAAATAATTGATGGTAACCATAGGTTAGAGAAAGCATATAGAAATAACATAGAGACTGTAAATTCATATAAGCTTAGGAGAGCAACTTGTTAGATATTTTACTGACACATCTGGATATAAAACATTTGTAGAATATTGGAATTCTAAGCTTTAATTCAAGCTAAAAATAAAAATGCAAAGCATATGTATAACAATTATAAAACGGATTCAAAATAAATATTAAACAAGAAATTTGATGAGTTCCGTAGCCTTTCCTACATTTCAACATTTTCTATGCTGTTTTAACAGCTTCAATAAACTCCTGAAACTCATAAATGTAAAGCCATCATGATCATTCTTGATTCATGATGGCTTTATATTTATATATATTATGGGGGAGAATGTCTATTGGGTTTTGTTTTCGTTTTCTGGCTTAGGTGTAGGTGCTGGCTTCGGTAATAGCGCCTTTTTGGATAACCCTATTTTTCCTTGAGGACTAATTTCCATTACCTTTACTTCAACGAGGTCACCTTCAGCAAGGATATCCTCAACCTTTTCGACTCTTTCGTGGGCAAGGTTGGATATGTGGATCAAACCTTCTTTCCCTGGTAGAATTTCTACAAAGGCACCAAAATTCATGATTTTGACAACTTTGCCTGTGTAAATTTCACCTATAACCGCATCTTTTACGATGTTTTCAATCATTTCCAATGCTTTTGCAGCAGATGCTTGATCTGATGCAGCAATGTAAATCGTTCCATCATCTTCGATATTGATTTTAACACCAGTAACATCAATGATATTATTGATGACCTTGCCACCTGTACCAATAACCTCTTTTATTTTGTCGGGATGCACTTTAAATTTGGTAATCTTAGGTGCATAGGGGGATAACTCAGCCCTAGGTGTGGTGATGGTTTCCTTCATTTTATTTAAAATATGTAGTCGTCCAGCTCTAGCCTGCTCTAGGGCCGCCTCCATAATGCTTCTATCTATCCCAGCTATTTTAATATCCATTTGCAGGGCAGTAATACCATCCTCAGTACCAGCCACCTTTAGGTCCATATCTCCGTAGGCATCCTCCATACCTTGAATATCAGATAAAATAGAAATTTGACCATCTTCTTTTATGAGGCCCATGGCAATACCAGCCACCATACTTTTAATGGGTACACCAGCATCCATAAGGGAAAGTGTGCTACCACAAACACTTGCTTGAGAGGAAGATCCATTACAGCTAAGCACCTCTGATACCACCCGAATAGCATAGGGAAAATCTTCTTTGCTTGGAATCATAGGTGCAAGGGCTCTTTCAACCAAAGCTCCATGGCCAATTTCTCTTCTACCCGGACCCCTCAAGAATCGCACCTCCCCAACACTATAGGGAGGGAAGTTATACTGGTGCATGTATCTCTTTTCTTCTTCCTCACCAATACCATCTATACGCTGAACGTCCCTCAGGTCCCCGAGGGTAGTAACGGTTAATACTTGGGTTTCTCCCCTTGTAAAGAGGCCAGTCCCATGAGTTTTAGGTAAAATTCCTACTTCAGTCCATATGGGTCTAATTTCGTCTGGTTTACGAAGGTCTGGACGAATACCATCGGCAGTAATCATTTTACGGGTTTCTTTTTTAATAAGCTTTGCTAGAATGCCATGAACTTCTTTAGAAGAACCTTCATACTTTTCTTCAAAATGTGCCATCGTTTCAGCTTTAATTAGATCGATATTTTCACTTCTCTCAGCCTTGTCAGGAGTTTTAATAGCATCAGCTAATCTCGTACCTAAGAATGTGCTGACCTCTGTTAAGAGAGTTTCATCAGCTTCTTCAATAATCACTTCAGTTTTAGGCTGGCCTACCTCAGATACAATATCCTCGATGAAGCCTATAATACTCTTAATTTCCTCATGAGCAAACATAATGCCATCTAATATTTGTCCTTCTGTTAGTTCATTGGCACCTGCTTCAATCATGGTAACTGCATCCTTTGTTCCTGAGACCACTAACTCTAATTGGCTAAGCTCCTTCTGTTGACTGGTGGGGTTGATAATAAATTTATCGTCAATCCTCCCAATTAAAACTGAAGCTGTTGGTCCCATAAAGGGGATTGAGGATACTGAAAGGGCGATTGAAGAGCCAATCATGGCTGCGATATCGGGAGGACAATCCTTATCCACCGATAACACGGTAGCAATGACTTGAATTTCATTATGATAACCCTTGGGGAATAGGGGCCTAATGTGTCGATCGATTAATCTAGAGGTTAATACTGCCTTTTCACTAGGCCGACCCTCTCTTTTGATAAAGCCACCTGGTATTTTACCAGCAGCATATAATCTCTCTTCGTAATCACAGCTTAGGGGTAAAAAATCAAGACCTTCCCTAGGACTTTTAGAGGCACATGCAGTAGCTAAAACAACTGTATTGCCATATGTAACGGTACATGAGCCATTGGCAAGCTCCGCTGTTTTGCCAATTTCAACAATGAAAGATTTTCCTCCAAGCTCGGTTTTAAAGGTTTTTGCCATATAAAATCACTCCTATTCTTTCTTTTTCATCTTATGTTACCTGATTAAAGGTATCTTTCTACATCTTCTACTTTAAACTGTTTCATTTGAGGCGATTGATTTTGATAATATTGCAATGTATAGTAATCCTGTGACTGACTCATTATGGTTAAATTAGTAATATCATATTTTTTCAAGAATGCTTCAGTTTTTCCTATGTTCTCTAGGCATAGTTCTTGTTTGTTATAATTTTTTTCTAGGCCATAATGCCCCCTTAACCAATCTAATAAAAGGCAATCTATAATATCTTTTTCCTTCATAGTTATCCCTCCAAAGCTATAACTTTAAACTATAGTAAAATTTTTATTTTTTACAAACAGCTACCATTAAGTAGTATTTCATATCTTTTCTAGGGATTTCAATTGTTGTATCGATTTGATGATACATGGTTACTTGACCAAAAGGCTTTAGCACATCAATAAACTCCTCCTCAGTATATTGATAAACATGGAAAGGGCAGCTGCAGGGATGATCCTTCCCGCGGCCAAAGGGGGTTGAGATGATAAGAGTTCCGTCTGGTTTTAGGAGGTTATAGAGATTTTCAACGAATTGTTCATCTCCTTTAAAATGTTCAATGGTTTCAAAGCTAACAATCGTGTCAAAGGCGCCATAGATTGTATAAAGATCTTTATTTAATGCATCATCTACATGATAGCTTGTTTTAGCAAAAGGATAATGCTCTTTGGCGTACGCAATAGATTCTTGATCTATGTCAATACCGACTAATTCTTTAATTCTGGGGTTGTCCTTTAATAGGATTTCGCTACCATAACCACTGCCACAGGCAATGTCTAATACACGACCTTTGCAGAAGGATTTAGCAAACTCATAGCGAGCTATATGTTCAATAAGCATGCCATTTCTTGGGTTCATTAACTTAGGTATAACTCTTTCTCCTGTATATTTCATAGTGTTTCCTTCCTATTTTTATTCGTATTTATTATAACCATTTATAACTAATTAGTATTATAACAAATAAATATAGTTTAAGCAATTTTATGTGGTTTTAAACTTGTTCATATACAATTATTTGTGTATACTAATAAGGGAAAAGATTGCAAAGGAGGATGCCAATGAAGGAGCTATTAAGTCAGAGGGAAAAGAAGGAACTGAAGAGAAAAAGTTTTTATGATATAATACAACGGGATGTGGAAGAAATGATAGAATTATATCAGAACAACCTTGCATTGTTAAAACAAATAAAAGACAATGTAGAAGCAGAGAATAATAGAGATCAGGAACTAGAAGTGTTTAGCGAGCTTATATATCGTACCGAGTATTTTGCATATCAACTAAAATCAAAAGGACCTAAGATAGACAGACCCATTTGATGAAAGGAAGGGTAATATGACGCGGGATATTGATAGGGAAGATGAGATTATGACCATTACTGAGGTGGCACAGTACTTAAAGATCAGTGAGGTTACCACTTACAAATTTGTACAACAGGGGAAAATACCAGGATTCAAAATAGGCCGTCATTGGCGTGTGAAGAGAAGCGATCTGGCAGAATTCATAGAAAAACAAAAAAGAGGCGAAAGAATCTAACGGATATCTTCCTTCATAATGAGAGGCTATTAGCTAATGATTATAAAGGAGGAAGAAAAATATGGATATAAATGATCAAATTTCAATAGAGGAACTGTTACAAACTTGGGTGAATCTTTCCTATAAGATGTTTATTGGAAGGGAAAAAAATAAGGAAGATATTGAAACCCGTAGACAAATCATTGATAGATTAAGAGTAAAGGGAATTGAAAACATTATGATATCTGGTATGGATGATGCATCCTATACTTTAACATATAAGCACCAGGGTAATAAAGTAACTAAAAAAATCATGATAGAAAAGTAGGTTATTATAAGGATAGGTCCTCTAAATGGATATATCCTCAATTTATTTCAATAAATTAGCTGATATATTAAGTTTGCTTTTAGGCCAAAATTAACCTAGAGGGTAGAGGGTAGAGGGTAGAGGGTAGAGGGTAGAGGGTAGAGGGTAGAGGGTAGAGGGCATAGTCAATCTAGATGAAATCTATGAAGAAGAAGAGCTCGACATCAAACTACTTTATGTTGTCATGACAAGAGCTCTCCATAAACTAGATCTGTTTTTTATGAAGAATACGATGCCTGTTTTAGAGGATATTGATAAAGAAACGCATACAAAGTAAAGATATCTGATAATTATTAATATAAACAAATACCTTGCCTAGTTGATTATACTTTGATATAATATCTCCTTGTGGCTAGTAATTATAATTATTCTTAAATAAAAGTAAATATCGATATAGATAGAAAATAGATTTTATTTAAGAATTAAACATATGAAAAACGTTGGAATGGATTGATATTGTTAATCTTCCCTGTTTAGTCTACAGGGAATTTTTTATTTTTGTCTAAGTAAGAAGAAGGAGATGGTTTTATGATTTATTTATTAGGAAAAAAGAAAAACAGGTTGGCTCATTTGTTTAATTTACTTAAACAAAACAAAACAATCATTAAGAATGATATTTTATCCGGGCTAACAGTAGCCCTAGCACTAATTCCAGAGTCGGTGGCATTTGCATTTGTGGCGGGGGTTAGTCCTATACTTAGCTTACAAACTGCTGTTATGATGGGACTTGTGGCAGCTATTTTTACAGGAAGACCTGGAATGATTAGCTCATCGACAGCTGCAATTTCAGTTGTATTTGCATCCCTGATTGCACAACATGGCTTAGATTATCTCTTTGCCACCGTAGTTCTAATGGGAATTATTCAAGTAGCAATAGGGGTATTAAGATTAGGAAAATATGCAAGGATTATACCCTATCCAGTTATGCTAGGTTTTCTTAACGGGCTATCTATCGTCATGTTCTTAGCCCAATGGGCGCAATTTAAAGTAGACGGGGTTGTGATGATAAATGGCGTTGAAACGATACAGAAGGTTTGGTTGCCTACGACTGATATGAGCATCATGCTGGTATTTGTAGTGTTTACAATGGCAATTATTTATTTTGTACCTAAGTTTACCAAAGCCGTTCCATCAAGCTTAGCAGCTATTATTGTAATGACAATTATTGCAGTTATTTTAGACAAAGGTGGTTATCATCTAAGAACTGTACAAGACTTTGCTGGAATGGAGCTAAGGGGTGGATTACCACAATTTTATATACCTCAAGTTAAGATAAGCATGGATATGTTAAGGATCATTTTGCCATATGCTATAATTGGAGCCCTAGTTGGATTAACAGAGGCGGTACTGACCCTTAGGGTTATTGATGAAATGACGGATACGAGAGGCCGAACCAATAGAGAGTGTGTAGCACAGGGCCTAGCCAATACGATCAATGGATTCTTTGGCGGAATGGGTGGAGATGCCATGATCGGGCAGTCTATCATTAACATAAAGTCAGGTGGTAGAACAAGATTATCAGCACTAGTAGCACCAGTAGCACTACTAGTGTTTATTATGTTTGGTTCAAGCTTGGTTAATGTGATTCCTTTAGCGGCCCTGGTGGGTGTTATGTTTATGGTTGTTGTAGGAACATTTGAGTGGCAAAGCTTAAAGTACGGAAAAAAGATACCTAAGCAAGATTTTGCAGTGATAGCGGTAGTGACTTTAGTTACAGTATTTGTTGATTTAGCCACAGCTGTAATTATAGGCGTTGTCTTATCGGCATTGATGTTTGCTTGGGAAAAAGGGAAAGTCATTTATGTCAATATAGAAAACGGCGAAAATGGTGCTAAGACCTATAAAATAAACGGATCAATATTTTTTGGTTCTGTATTAAACTTCAAAGAGTTATTTGATATTAAAAATGACCCGGAGGATGTTATTATTGATTTTAAATATGCTAGAGTAATGGATCATTCTGCTATTGAAGCAATTAATGCCATAGCAGAAAAGTACGAAAGTGTAGGAAAAAAACTAACTTTAATTCGTCTCAGTGAAGATTGTAAAAAGCTTTTCAAAAATGCCGAAACAATTGTATGTGTTAAGATAGATGAATCACAGTGTATTACATCTCAGTATCGATACGTATAATGATAAGAACATAAGGTAAGGAGGTAAAGCCTTGAGACTAATAAAGAAAATGATTCATAAAGATGTAAAAAATCTAGACGGCAGGACATTTGAAAGAAGAGCAGCCAGAGGAATTATTCTAAAGGGCTCAAAGATTCTCCTGTTATATACCAAGAGATATAATGACTATAGCTTCCCTGGTGGGGGAGTAGATACTGGGGAGGACTTAATCACTGGGTTGAAAAGAGAACTGGCTGAAGAAATTGGCGCTAAGAATATCGAAGTCCTCAGGGAGTTTGGATATATTGATGAATATAGACCCCATTATAAACCTGAATATGATCTCATCCACATGCTATCCTATTTTTATGTATGTAGGATTGATGAGGAATTAGGGGATGCAAACCTTGAGGGTTATGAAATTGCCAACGGCATGGCTTCTGTTTGGATTGATATCCATGAAGCAATCAAGCATAATAAAGAAGTTATGGTAAATCAAGAGGTCTCCATGGGACTCTCTATTGAGCGGGAAACATTAGCTTTAGAATTGATAGCAGAAGAGCTATTATAGTTAAATTAAGGCATCTATCTTCTATAAATGGGATAGATGCCTTTTTATATCTAATAAAATCAGTTATAATGATTTAAGAGGAAAGAAAAAGGTTTTAAACAATATACTTATAAGATAAAAGAAAGTAGTTTAATCTTTAAAGGTTAAAAACTGCATCAAGGGAGGCAGATTAAGTGAATGCAAAGACATTAGTACAAGTAAAACCAAATAGAGGGTCTTTTTTTTATGGATGGACAATTGTCGCTATCGGGGCTTTAGGGCTCCTTTTTTCAGGACCAGGGCAAACATATTCTGTATCTATTTTTATCAATTCTTATGTTGAAAACTTTGGCTGGAGTAGATCGCTGGTTTCTAGCTATTATTCGATGGCGACATTACTGGCAGGCTTCATACTGCCTTTCGTTGGAAGGGCGGTTGATGCCGGCGGTCACAGAAGACTAATCGCTATTATATCCACACTGTTGGGAATGGCTTGTTTGTGGATGAGTTTTGTGACACAACCAATCATGTTATTTATAGGATTCTTTTTTCTGAGGCTTTTGGGTCAGGGGTCTATGACCTTGATTCCTTCAACCCTTATTCCTAAATGGTTTAGTCAGCATCGGGGCAAGGCTTTAAGTATCATGGCTGTAGGTAGTGTAGCTGGGTCTACCTTTTTACCGCCTGTTAACAATTGGTTAATTACCAATTATGGTGTTGGTTTTGCTTGGAGAGTATGGACGATTTTATTGATAGGCTTCATGGCTCCTATGGGCTGGACATTCGTTAGGAATTGCCCTGAAGATATTGGAGAAGTTGCCGATGGGCATATTCAATCTTCAGAAGAAGCCACCAGTCTTAAGTATGTAACAAGAACCTCGATTAATGAAGAATCATGGACATTGAAGGAAGCTATGAGGACTCGGGCTTTTTGGTTAATGCTATTTTGCATGGTGGTACCGTCCATGCTGAATACAGGAATCACCTTTCATATGGTATCGATTATGGAAATAAAAGGGTTTTCTTCTACCTTTGCAGCCTTGATACTAAGCATCACTGCCATGGTACAATTTCCCTTAACTTTTTTGGCGGGATATGTGGTAGATAAGATACAGGTTAGCTACGTAAAAGCCATCAACTTTAGCCTTTTGCTAGGGGCTATGGTAATGATTTTATATAGCAACTCAAGTCAATTCCTTATTGCTTATGCTGTCGTACATGGGGTATTTGTTGCCTTTGACTCCGTCAGTACAGGGGTCCTATGGCCAAATTACTTTGGAATAAAAAACTTAGGAAAAATCCGGGGCTTTGCTATGTCGGCTATGGTGGTAGGCTCAGCCCTAGGACCATTACCCTTTGGTTATGCCTATGATTTATTTAACGGATATGGAGAAATTATATTGCTGATGATGGTGTTTCCAGTGTTAGCTAGCGTAGCAGCACTGATTTCTCCTGCACCAAAGTATAGAGGAGAGAATGCTACTATAGATTAATTGATGATGTTCTATGTTTTTTAAGCAGAGGTACTATATAGTTTAATAGCATATAAAGAATTAAATGGGTGGCAATGCCACCGAATTGCCACCCATCCCAAAGTAATAGGAAACTATGGAAAGATATGAAGAGCTATTATGCATTCTTGAGTTCCTACATTTCAACGTTTTAGGATTATTATAAAATACGTCAGAATATATATAATAGATGATAAAATAAATGATTGAAATAAACGGCGCATGTAGAGTGTTGTGTTTTGATAGAGAAGAGATAGTTGTAGTCAAAAGGTTTCCAGGTTTTTAACTAAAAATTGAAGAGTGAGAAATGTTCCCCTAGACAATAAGTTTAGGGGATTTTGTGTTTGCGAGGCATGTTGCCGAGCCGATGGTTTGAAAGAAAACCTGCCACCTAGCTAATGGGAAGGCAAGCTGTAGTAGTGAGTAAACCTATACCAATGAAAGCTAGTAATAGACTGGAGGACAAAATATAGGTGACACATGGCAGAGTCCATGTGGCTATC